>JANNVF010000044.1:0-1547 GCA_031414315.1 Hyphomonadaceae bacterium
CGAACCGCGCGCGGGCGGCGGCGCGTGTCGGTGTCGCCGGTTGCGAGTACGCGGGGTGCCAGAGGAACATGGCGGACTTGTCGCGCAGGCCCGGCATATGCCGGCGCACCACGTCGATGGTCGACGGCGACAGCGTCATGAACCCGTCGATCGTGCGGCTCAGCGCAAACTTCAGCATCGCCCACAACGCCGCCTGTCGTCCCGACGGGTCGTGCGGCGCGAGATTGTGCACCATCCACACAACGGCGAGTCCCGCCGTCCGGGCGCGTGCAATGGTCGCCATCGTCTCCAGCGCGCGGCGCGCGATCCGCACCTTGCCGCCGCCCTGCCAGAAAATGCTCTCCGGCCAGTGGATGTGCAGCACGTCGAGCGCGGCGAGATCGTCGCGGCTGGGATCCTCGACGGCGACGACGTGTGCGCCCGCCGCCCGGAGCGCGGCGTTATAGGTTTCGACAAACGCGTTGTCCGGATTTTCGCCCGGCCAGCAGCCGATCCGCAGCACGCGCTCCGTCGTGATCGCGCCGAACGGGTCGCGCACCTGCCCTACTGCCTGATCAACCCGCGCAGCGGCGCGATCGCGGCGTCAGAGATGGCGCGCATATCGGCCCACGAGGTCGTGTAGGTGATCAGCACCGCGTAGCCGAGGATGAACAGCACCGGCATCGCGCGTTCGACGGAGAACCAGCGCATCGGCCCCTTCCGCGACAGGCCCGCGTACTCGCGTTGCAGCGCGTCGAGCCCGAGCTTGTTCTCCAGATCGTAGATGACATCGTATTTCACCTGCAGCTGGCGCGTGTAGTAGCCGTTGGACAGCCGCCAGATCACGCAGGTCAGCACCAGCGCGATACAGAGAAAAATCTGAAGCGCCGGGCTGAAGGCGCCTTCGCCTTTGGCGAGAAACCCCAGCGCCCCGACGCCGCCCAGATTCAGGGTCGTGAACATGTTGGCGAGGTCGCGCCGCGCCTTGCGGGTCTCGCGCACCTCTTCCACCAGCAGCTTGTAGAGCTCGAACCCCTCGGTCGCCATTCTGGCTTCTCCCCTGACTTCCCCTGAAGCCTGACTCCCCTCGTCGGGACCGAGCCTAGCGGCCCCCTCCCGCCGCCGCAAATCCCCCTGCGACGGTGACTGCCAATGGAAATTCCGGCCGACGCATGCCATATCCGGCCTGCGCCTGGGCGCGCATTGGAGACTTGCAAGCAATGGGATTACGCATCGCCGTCGTCGGCGCCACGGGCAACGTGGGCCGCGAGATGCTCTCGATTCTGGAAGAACGCCTGTTCCCGGCGGATGAAGTGACGGCGCTCGCGTCACGCAAATCCATGGGAATGGAGGTGAGCTACGGCGACCGGACCCTGAAGTGCAAAGACCTCGAGACCTTCGACTGGAAGGGCGTGGATCTGTGCCTGATGTCGGCGGGCAGCGCGGTCTCGAAGGAATGGTCCCCGAAGATCGGCGCGACCGGCTGCGTGGTGATCGACAATTCGTCGGCGTGGCGGATGGACCCGCGCGTGCCGCTGGTTGTGCCGGAAGTGAACGCCGACGCGGTG
>JANNVF010000045.1:0-4722 GCA_031414315.1 Hyphomonadaceae bacterium
GGAATCGGGAAGTCATCCGGTTTCCAGTCGAACACTGGATACTGCGGGTCCATCTCCTCCAGTGCGCCACGCACGATGGTCGAGATAATGGCGTTGCGCTGCCATTTCCTGTCGGCGGGGATGACGCGCCACGGCGCGTGCGCGGTTGAGGTCTTGCGCAGCATTGTCTCGTAGGCGCTTTGATAGTCGTCCCAGAGCTTGCGGTCATCGAGATCGCTCGCGTTCCACTTCCAGCGCTTGGCCGGATCCTCGAGTCTATCCACGAGCCGCTCCTTCTGCTCGTCCTTCGAGATGTGCAGCATGAACTTCAGGATCGTGACGTTGTTGTCAGCGAGATGTTTCTCGAACGCGACGATGTCGTCATAGCGCTTTGCGATCGTTTCGATCGGCGCGAGCTTGCGCACCTTCACCACCAACACGTCCTCGTAGTGCGAGCGATTGAAAATTCCGATGAAGCCCTTCTTCGGGATCGCGGCATGGATGCGCCAGAGATAGTCGTGCGCCAGCTCCTCATCGCTTGGGCGCCCGAACGGGGTCACGTTCACGCCAAGCGGGCCGGTGGCGTTGAACACCCCGCGCACCGTGCCGTCCTTGCCAGAGGTGTCGGTGCCCTGGAGCACAACGAGAAGCGCGCGCTTGCGCTCGGCGAACAGGCGATCCTGCAGGGTGTTGATCGCCTCGGCGTTGTCGCGGACCAGTTTCTCGCCGTTCTTCTTGTCGGGGAAGAGATCGTCGCCGCGGGTGTCGAGGTCGGCGATCTTCACCTTGCCGTTGGTCACGGTGATGGCGGCGTCGATGGCTTTCCAGTCAGGTGTCTTGTCACTCATCGGGCGAGCATGACCCGGCTTCGCCCGATGCGCGAGGGGACTCGCGCATGAGCCGAGAACCCCATAACGAAAAGAGCCCCGCTTGCGCAGGGCTCTTCCGATTGTTTCGGTGGACTCGATCAGCTCGCGTAGAATTCGACGACGAGGTTCGGCTCCATCTGCACCGCGTAGGGCACTTCGGCCAGCAGCGGAATGCGCAGATATTTGGCGACCATCGCCTTAGGGTCGATCTCGATGTAGTCGGGCACATCGCGTTCGCCGCTGCCGAGCGCCTCAAGCACCAGCGCCATCGAGCGGGCGGTGTCACTCACCTCGATCACATCGCCGGCCTTGCAGACGAACGACGGGATGTTGACGCGGCGGCCGTTCACCTTGACGTGGCCGTGATTCACGAACTGGCGCGCCGAGAACGGCGTGGGTGTGAACTTGGACCTGTAGATCACCGCGTCGAGCCGGCTCTCCAGCAGGCCGATGAGATTTTCCGCAGTATTGCCCTTGCGCCGTGAGGCTTCCGCGAAGATCCGGCGGAACTGCTTTTCGGTGATGTTGCCGTAGTAGAGCCGCAGCTTCTGCTTAGCCGCGAGCTGCTGGCCGAAGTCCGAGGTCTTGCCCTTGCGGCGCTGGCCATGCTGGCCGGGCCCGTAAGAGCGCTTGTTCACTGGAGACTTGGGGCGGCCCCAAAGGTTCTGCCCGTACCTGCGATCGGCCTTGTACTTGGCCGTCAGACGCTTGGTCATGCGTCCGTTCCTTCTATCGTTGAGGGGGCCCGGCGGCTCCGTGAGTGGAGCCGCGACTGCCCTGGCGGTAAACACCCCTCGCCCAGCATTCCACACCGCGTCCGCGAGGGGCACGGTGGGAAGGGCTGGGTTTCTAGCGGCTCGCGCGGCGAAGTCAACGCGACGAACACCGCATTGCGCTGCGTATCACGCTGTTTGCGCTTTTGCCCATAGTCCTTGCCCAGATCATAGCGAAAGATATGCGCACGAATAGTCGCGACTGACTAGTAATGGCTTACTATAAGTCGCTTTTATGCGGCGAATACTCAACGGTTTCAGCTTTTGTTATGCGCCGCGACCCATGCTCTCCGTCATGGAGGAACGCATGCGGATGCACTACTCGGGACGCGCCGTGGTGAACGATAAGCGTGGCGCCGCTGCGGTGGAGTTCGCCATGATCGCCCCGCCGCTGGCGATGCTGGTGTTCGGCATTCTCCAGTACGGGGTCTACTTCGGCGTCTCCCACTCCATGCAGCAGCTCACCAACGACGCCGCCCGGACAGCGGTCGCTGGGCTGACGCGGACGGAGCGGCAGCAAATGGTCGCCGATCTCGTGAAAACGCACGCGAAGGATTTCGGCTTCGTGCGCAAGGAGCGGGTCGGCGCAGCCGTCACTGATGAGGCAGGTGAGATCGTCGTGCGCACCACATACGACGCATCTTGCCTGCCGATCTTCGCGCTCGATGGGCTCGTGCCCATGCCGCCGTCGAAGATCGAGACGCGCGCTTCCGTGCGCATAGGCGGCTTCTGATGCAACGGATTGGCGCCGACAAACGTGGCAACGTCGCGATGATCGTGGCGCTGGGCGGCATGGCGCTGCTTGGATCGGCCGGGGTCGCCGTCGACAGCGGCTCGGTCTATCTCGCGTCGCGCCGTGTGCAGGGCGCCGCCGATCTCGCGGCGCTGTCCGCAGCGACCGGATTGAGTGTGAGCGGCGCGTGCGCCACGGCGCGCTCCAATCTCGGCGAGAACGTGAAGGTGGACGTCGCCTTCGGCCGCTACACCGCCGATGTCGCGCTGCGCCCTCGCGATCGTTTCAAGGCCGATCCCGACGCCGCGCGCGTGACACTGGAAACACAGGCGCCGCTCTTTTTCGGCGCCATGCTGCTGGGCAAGTCGTCAATTTCCGTGCGGCGCACGGCGACTGCCGCGCAAGCCAAGATGGGCGCCTTTAACCTCGGGACAAGGCTTGCGGCACTGCGCGGAGGCGCGGCGAACGCCGTGCTGAGTGCGCTCACCGGCAGCGAGATCACGCTATCGGTAGTGGACTACAACGCGCTGCTGACGGCGGACGTCTCGGTGTTCCAGTTCATGGACGCACTGCGCACGGACGTGCACGTCCAGGCGGCAAGCTACGACCAGCTGCTGGCATCCGACGTGAAGGCGTCGGATGCGTTGCGGGCGGTCGCCACCGTGCTGGCGGCCGATCGAGTATCGCCGACGACATACGGCTGGACGCCAGCGCGCTCGGGCTTTCGCTGACGCCGGTGACCGGCGCTCTCACGACCGTCGCCGGAACTGCGCTGAAAGCGGCCGCGCCGGCGCTCGATCCGCTGATCGATTCCATCCTGGCGGCGGCAGGGCTTTCCCTCGGTGAAGCCGATGTGCATGCCGGCTGTGCTGGTCGGCTAGGACGGCCGGGCGCGCGCTGGCACGAGTTCGTCGAACACGATGCGCCAGACGCCCTCCTGCCATTGCCAGATGCGCACTGCGTGTCCGCGCCGGTCAGTGTTGTTGATGGACCAGCGGGCCTCATTGATCGTCATCACCAGATCGCCGGCGGACGAGGCTTCCGCGCGCAGCGGCGCGTAGCTGATCTCCGGCGCCGGGTTGGCGAACATCGTTGCGGCGGTCTGGCGCCCAATCGCGGGCGCGAGGCCATGCCGATTGATCCGCGCGGTTTCGGCGAGCAGGGGCAGGAGGGCGATGGCGGTCGCGTGCGTTCGCTCCAAATTCTGAACCTGCGCAATCGCCGCCGTAGCGGAGCCCGCGCCACCGGTCGCCGGCGCGAGCGTCGGAACTTGCATCTGCGTGCGCGGGAACGGCGCTGGATCGGTCACGCCGACGCCGCCATCGAAAATCCATTTCCAGTCGCCGTCCGGCTGGCGACGCCACACCGTGAAATAGTGCATGCCGACTTCGGTGCTGGCGCCGGATAACACGGGACCGGTGGTGAAGCCGAAGTCCCCGGACCGGGCGATCCCGGCATAGGCCGGCCACCATGCCAACGTCGTGTCGCCGGTGTCCGTCGCTTGTGCGAGCGTCTCGGTGGCGTTTGCAAGCTCGCCGGTGAGGAGCACGCCATCGGGCGCGACGAACACGCGAAACGCCTGCACCCAACCCACTTCGGCAGCGTGCGCCGCGAAGGCGCGCTCGGCAGCGATCACTGGTGCGGCGGTTACGGGCTCCGTCTGCTTTTCAGTTTTCGTGGGTGCGTGAACGCACGCGATGACGATGAGGCTGGCGAAAGCGGCGCATAAAAATCTCATGGGCGATCCCGAAGCCAGCTTCGTGGCGCCGTCAACCGCAGCGCGACGAACGACGTTGGTAGCCGACTGGAAGATGAACAAGCGCTTCAGCGAGCGGTCAGGTGGGGTCAGCTATTGTCCGCGTCATGGATGCCTTCGGCGTCTCTGGTGAAGGAGTTATGAGATGAAACGCTTGCTTGCCGCCGCCGCTACGCTATCGGCCCTCGCGCTCGTCGCGCCGGCCCACGCCGAGCCGCAACGCTTCGATAACGGTCGCGGCTATGAGCAGACCTACAATGACCGTGGCCCGGACCAGTACCGCCGTGGCGGTGACCATCGCTTCAGCCGCGACGATCTCTATCGTCTGGAGCGACGCATTGAGTGGGGCAGCCGCAGCGGCGCACTGAACCGGTATGAGTCTCGCAGGCTCTACGCCGCGCTCGGCGATCTCAAGACCCGCTCGCGCTACTACTGGCGCACGGACGGCATCTCGTGGCGCGAGCGTCAGGACCTGGAGGCCCGCTATGAGCGGCTGAACTTCGAGGTGCGTCGTCAGATTCGCGATGACGACCATCGCGGCGACGGTTACCGCGACAACGATCGCCCGGGCGGTTACCGCCGCTAGGCGTGACTGAAGAACGCCCGCGCTCC
>JANNVF010000046.1:0-15871 GCA_031414315.1 Hyphomonadaceae bacterium
TGGCGCTGTCATCCACCGCGATCGTCATGCAGTCGCTGCGCGAGCGCGGCATCGCCGACACCGCATCCGGGCGGGGATCGTTCGCTGTGCTGCTGTTCCAGGACATCGCCATCATCCCGATGCTGGCGCTGTTTCCGCTCCTCGCCCTGGGCGCCGTCACCACCGTGACGCCGGAGCACGGCCTGCTGGCCGGCGCGCCGCCGTGGGCCAAGACGCTGGCGACGGTAGCGGCGGTCGGCGCGGTGGTGCTGGCGGGCCGCTTCGTGATGCGGCCGATCTTTCGCATCGTGGCGCGCACCCGGTTGCAGGAACTGTTCACCGCCACGGCGCTGCTCATCGTCGTCGGCGTCACGCTGCTGATGGAGACCGTATCGCTCTCCCCGGCGCTGGGCGCCTTCATCGCCGGCGTCGTGCTGGCCGACAGTGAATTCCGTCACGAGATCCAGAGCGACATCGAGCCGTTCCGCGGCCTGCTGCTGGGCCTCTTCTTCGTGTCCGTGGGGGCCACCATCGATTTCGCGCTGTTGATCGAAGAACCGGTGCTGATCATCGGGCTCGCGCTGTTGCTGATCGCGGTGAAGGCCATCGTGATGTTCCTGACGGCGCGCGTGTTCCGCAAAAGTCGGGCCGACGCCGCCGTGATCGCGCTCGCTTTGGCGCAGGGGGGCGAGTTCGCGTTCGTGCTGTTTGCGTTCGCGCTGGGGATCGGCGTGCTGCCGGCGGAGATCGTCACGCCGCTGACGGCCGTGGTGGCGCTGTCGATGGCGGCGACTCCGCTGCTGTTCATTCTCGGCGACCGTCTCGCGGGCAAGTTGGTGAAGCCCGACGCCAATACGCGCGGCGACGAGGTGGAATCCAACTCACCGAACGCCATCATCGCCGGTTACGGCCGGGTGGGGCAGACGGTGGGTCGCCTGCTGGACGCCAACGGTTTTCGCGTGAGCGTGCTGGAGCATGACGCCGAGCAGGTGGACGCCCTGCGCGCGTTCGGTCGGTCGGTGAACTACGGCGACGCCACCCGCGTCGATCTTCTGCGAGCGGCAGGCGCCGAGGATGCCGCCCTGCTGATCATCGCCATCGACAACAAGGACAAGTCGCTGGAGCTGGTCGATACGGCGCGGCGTCATTTTCCGCACATGAAGATACTCGCGCGTGCGTTCGATCGCCGCCACGCCTACGAACTCATGCAGAAGAATGTCGACGGGCTGGAGCGCGAGACGTTTGAGTCGAGTGTCCGCCTCGGCGTGAAGGCGCTTGGCATCCTCGGCCAGACGACGTTCCGCGCGGAGCGGGCGGGCAGGGTGTTCCGCAGTTACGACGAGAAGGCGCTGAGCGAGATGTCCAAGCTGTGGGGCGGGGATGAGGCCGCGTTCCGAACCGTCGTACGCGACCGCATGATGCTGTTTGAGGAACTCATGCGCGTGGATCTCGCGGCAATGGAGGCCGAAGTCGGAGAGCGTGACGAGGCGGTGGAAGACTACATCCGCGAGGCGCGCGAAAGTGCTGCGGCGGACGAGAGCCGGATTTTCCCGTCCTAGGCTGCGCCGCGTCCGTGAATGAGGCGCAGGCCGAACGCGAGGCCCGCGCCGCGCACGACGGCTGTGGTCAGCAGCGCTGCGATCAACCCGGCGCTGACCATCGGCATGAACGCGCTCGCCAGCAGGAACGCCGTCGCTCCCAGTAGCGCCGCCGTCACATAGAGCTCACCCGAAAACACCAGCGGTGCGCGGTTGGCCATCACGTCGCGGATGATGCCGCCGCCGCAGGCGCCGATGGCGGTGAGCACCACGGCGATACCCGGCGAGATGTCAAGCTGCGTCAGCCGCTCCATGCCCGTGGCGGTGAACACCGCGAGTCCCGCCGCGTCGGCCCAGTCGAGCAGGCGCAGCGGCGGGCGCATGATGCGGGTGGCGAGAAAGACCGCTGCGCCGGCGCCGGCTGCGACCCAGAGCGGCGTCGGATCCGCCACCCAGCGCACCGGCGCGTGGCCGACCAGCAGGTCCACCACGGTGCCGCCGCCCAGCCCCGCCGCCACTGCCAGAAACAGCGCGCCGACGATGTCGAACCGCTCCTGATCGGCCACCAGCGCACCGCTGGCGGCGAACACGGCGGTACCAAGCAGGGAGAAGATGGCGAGAGGCAGGTCCATGCGTGCGGCTTCCTAGACCCGGAACGGGCGATTCGCCCGCCCCCTCGACTCCGGCCCGCCCATCTGGCGTCTTTCGCCCATGTTCGCCGATCTCCCTACCGCCGGCCGCTTCGACGGTCGCACCCACCTGCTGCCGGTCCGCATCTACTACGAGGACACGGATTTCTCCGGCGTCGTCTACCACGCCAACTATCTGCGCTATTTCGAGCGCGGCAGATCCGACTTCCTGCGCTTGGCCGGGGTGTCGCACACCGACCTGCTGGCGGGCGATCCGCCCACGGCGTTCGCCATCAACCGGATCGGTCTCGACTTCGTGAAGGCGGCCCGGATTGACGATGCGCTTACGGTGCGGTCGGCCTATGACCGCATCAAGGGGCCGCGGATCCTGATTTCCCAGGCCCTGTTGCGGGGGGAGGCGGTGATCGCGACGGCGGCGGTGGAGGCCTGCTGCATCGGGCTGGACGGGCGGCCCAGGCGGCCTCCAGCCCTGCTTTTGCAGAGGCTTCAACCTTTTCTAGAGCCTTAAGGGTCCATTTTCCGCCCAAGTCATCGGGCCTAAGCGCCGGATGCTTTTCAGGTCCGGCGCCCTACAAGGCTCCGGAGGGCGGACGATGGCCGGCAACGAGCGGGAGTGCGTATGGAACCGGTTGGTCAGAACCTGTCGATCCTGACCCTGGTGCTTCAGGCCGATCCGGCCGTGAAGGCCGTCATGGCAATCCTCGCCATCGCCTCGCTGTGGTCGTGGTCGGTGGCGATCGACAAGTGGTTCCTGTTTGGGGACATCGAGGCGCGCACCCGCGAATTCGAGAAGAAATTCTGGGCGAGCCGGGGTGTCGAGGACATCGACGACCGCGACGGCGACAAGGCTGGCGGCGCCATGGCGCGGGTCTATGCGGCGGGCGCACGCGAGTGGCGCGACGCGGAGCGGAGCATGGCCAACATCTCCCACGTGCAACTCGCGCAGGAGCGCGTGGACCGGCTGATGAACGCTGCAATGCAGCGGGAGCTGGCGCGCGCGGGCAAGGGCCTTGGCGTGCTCGCCACCATCGGTTCAGCGGCGCCGTTCATCGGCCTGTTCGGCACGGTGTGGGGCATCATGAACAGCTTCACGGCCATCGCTGCCAACCAGCAGACCAATCTCGCAGTCGTCGCGCCCGGCATTGCCGAAGCGCTGTTCGCCACGGCTTTGGGTTTGTTCGCCGCTATCCCTGCGGTGATCTTCTACAACAAGTTCGCTGGCGATCTCGATCGCTTCGGTGACCGCCTCGAAAGCTTCTGCGACGAAGCCGCCGCGCGCTTCTCCCGCCGCGTCAGCGAGCGCGCCTGATGGCAGCTGGCGTCAAGGCGCGCACTTCGCGACGGCGCGGCCGCAGACGCGCCGGCCGGATTGCAGAAATCAACGTCACGCCATTCGTGGACGTGATGCTGGTGCTGCTGATCGTGTTCATGATCACCGCACCACTCCTCACCGTCGGCGTGCCGGTGGAGTTGCCGAAGACCGAGGCCAAGCAGCTTTCCGCCGATGAGACGCCGCTGACGGTGACGATCCGCGCCGATGGCGTGGTGTTCCTGCAGGAAACCCAGATCAGTGAAGATCAGCTGCTCGGCAAGCTCGAAGCGCTCGCCAAGGAGGGCCTGCAGAGCCGCATCTTCATTCGCGCCGACGATGCCGTGAACTACGGCGCGGTGGCGCGTGTGATGGCGAAGATCAATGCTGCCGGTTACCGCAACATCGGCCTCGTCACCGACACGCTCGACGAGCTGAAGAAGAAGACCTGAGCGATGCGGCTCGGCTGGATCGGCTCCGTCCTCGCCCACGTCATCATGCTGGTGGCGACGTTCGTGGCGTGGCCGCGCGACGCGCCCGATCTGCCGCCGCCGAGCGGCGTCGTGCCGGTGGAGATCATCGACAAGATCACCGATGTGACGAACGTTACAGCCGTCGCGCCGATGGAGCCGGAAACGCCGGACGATGCGCAGGTCGCGCCGGACGGGGCCCCGCAAGCCGTCGCGCCGCCCGAGCCTGACGCACCGGAACCGATTGCCGATCCGCGCCAGAAGCAGAAGAAGCAGGAGAAGTCACGGCGCGTTGTGGAGGCCAGCGACTACGCTGGGTTCTTCGACGCCGCGAAGAAAAATCAGGGCCGCCCCAATCCGAGCACCACGGACGCGGAGCGCGGCGAGCGTCCCCGCGACCGCATCGGCGCCGGCACCGACATGACGATGACCGAGACCGACGCCATCAACTCCCACGTGCAGCGCTGCTGGCGCGCGCCGGCGGACCTGCCGTATCCGGAGCGCCTGATCGTCAAGGTGCGTATCCGTCTCAACGCGGATGGGTCGCTCGCCGCCGCGCCGGAGCTTGTGTCGCCGCGTTCGCTGGGCGGCGTCGATCCTGCGACCCGTGTGGCGGCGGAGGCGGCCATGCGCGCGGTCCGGGTGTGCGAGCCGTTCCCGGTGGCGCCGAATCGCACCGAACGGGTCAACGCCGTACTCAACTTCGACCCCCGCCTCATGGCGGGCGCAAACTGATGGCAGACCAGATGTTCAATCCCAATCGCAAGACGACGCGACAGACGGAGCGCGCGATGAAATTCCTGCAAGCTTTTCTCCTTTCGCTCGCCGCAGCGTTCGCGGTCGCCGCGCCCGCCCACGCGGAACTCGAGATCGACATCACCCGCGGGCACCTGAATCCGATGCCCGTGGCGGTGCCCGATTTCATCGGCACGCAGGCGCAGGAAGTCGGCGTCGGCAAGCAGGTGGCGGAAGTCATCCGCGCCAACCTCACGCGCTCCAGCCTGTTCCGCATCACCGATCCCGCCGCCTATCTCGACCAGGCGCCGGATGTGAACACTCAGCCGCGTTTCGGGGACTGGAAAGTAACACAGGCGCAGGCGCTGGTGATCGGGCAGTCGACGCTGATGCCGGACGGGCGCCTGCGCATCGAGTTCCGGCTGTGGGATGTGTTCGGCGAGAGCGAGGCGCTGGCCAGCTTCTACGCCACGACGCCGGAAAACTGGCGCCGCATCGCGCACAAGATTTCCGACGCCATCTACAAGCGCCTCACCGGCGAAGAGGGATACTTCGACACGCGCGTCGTGTTCGTCTCGGAGAGCGGCCCGCGCGGCGCGCGGCGCGTGAAACAGCTGATGATCATGGACCAGGACGGCGCCAATCCGTCGATCCTGCCCACGGGCGCGGCGCAGGTCATCACGCCGCGCTTTTCGCCCACCGCGCAGCAGATCACGTTCATGTCGTTCGAGACGGGGCGACCGCGCGTGTTCCTCTACAACATCGAGACGGGTCGACGCGAAGTGCTTGGCGGCTTCGACGGCATGAGCTACGCGCCACGATTTTCACCACGGGGGGATTCCGTGGTGCTGACGCTGGATCTCGGCGGCAATTCCGAAATCCACCGGATGGATCTGCGCTCGCGCAGCGTAACGCGGCTCACCAACAATCCCGCCATCGACACCTCGCCGTCGTATTCCAAGGAAGGCGACCAGATCGTATTCAATTCCGATCGCGGCGGCTCGCGCCAGATCTACACGATGGATGCGAATGGCGGGAACGTGCAGCGCATCTCCACCGGCGACGGCAGCTACACCACGCCTGTGTGGTCGCCGCGGGGAGATCTCATCGCGTTCACCAAGCAATCCGGCGGCCGCTTCGGCATCGGCGTGATGCGGCCGGACGGCTCGGGGGAGCGGATGCTGTCGGAATCGTATCTGGACGAAGGCCCGACGTGGTCGCCCAACGGCCGCGTCATCATGTTCTTCCGAGAGGCGCGCCCGGGGGCGGGGCCGAAGCTGTGGAGCGTCGATCTTACCGGCCAGAATCTGCGTCAGGTGACCACGCCGGCAGACGCCAGCGATCCAGCGTGGAGCCCGCTGCTGCCGTGATCTGCACCCTCTCCCGCGCCTGAGCAGGAGAGGGACCGCTTCGCGAAGCGGAGCAGGGTGAGGGCCCGGTGGCGCAGAACGAGACTCCTCCTGCGCCGTCGCGCCCTCACCCTGACCTCGCCTTGCTCGGTCTGTCCCTCTCCCCTAGCGGGGCGAGGGGGATCGCATTATGCGCTCGCAATGACCAACGCGCTCGCCATCGACGGCCTCGTCAAACGCTACGGCGACAAGCGCGCCGTGGATGGGCTGAGCTTCACCGCGCCGGAAGGCAAGATCACCGGCGTGCTCGGCCCCAACGGCGCCGGCAAATCGACGACCATTCGCACCATCGTCGGCATTCTCACGCCGGACGAAGGGAGTGTCTCCCTATTCGGCAGGCCGCACGCGCGCGACAGCCTGCGTCGCGTCGGCTACCTGCCGGAAGAACGCGGCCTCTACCGCTCGATGACGCCGCGCGCGTTCATCGCCTACGTCGCGCGGCTGAAGGGCGTGGGCTGGGGCGATGCGCTGAAGCGCGCCGATGCGTTGCTGGAGGCGCAGGGGTTGGGCGCGTATGCGCGCAAGCGCATCAAGACTCTCTCGAAGGGCATGGCGCAAAAGGTCCAGCTCGCCGCAGCGGTGGCGCATGAACCCGATCTCGTCGTGCTGGACGAACCGTTCTCCGGTCTCGATCCGGTGAACCAGCGCAGCGTGGAGACCATGGTGCGCGACATCGCCGCCTCCGGCCGCACGGTGCTGTTCTCCACCCACGTGATGGAGCACGCCGAACGCCTGTGCGACCGCATCGTGCTGATCAATCAGGGCCAGAAGGCGTTCGAGGGCGCGGTCAGCGAGGCGCTCGCCATCGTGCCGCGCACCGCAACGCTGGAAACCGAAGGTGCGTTCGATCTGGCCGCGGCGCTGGTGGCGCACCAGTTCGTGGCGGAACCGGACGGGGAGGCGCACGGTCATCGCAAATGGAAAGTGGCGCTCAACGATCCGCAGTCGTCACGGCGCCTGCTGGCGGCGTGCGCCAGCGTGAACGCGCCGCTGGCGCTCTACGAACCGGCCCGCGCCACACTGCACGACGCGTTTGTGCGGATCGTAGGGTAGGGCGTCACTTCCGCACGTACAGCCGGTTCCGGTTGCTCCCCGCGCCGCGCACCTTCAGGTCCTCGACGAACCCCGCCGCGAACAGCGGCGCCTCGATGCGCTCTTCAACCTTTGCGAGATTGTCGCCTTCCACCTCGACGATCACCGTCTTCACGCGCGGCAGCGTATGTTCCGCGCCGCGCAGGATCACGCCTTCGATGCCGTCGACGTCGAGCTTCAGGTGATCGGGCGCCGGCGCATTGTAGAGCGTCTGGAATTCGTCCGTGGAAATCGTCAGCGCCGACTGGATAAGCGCACTGCGGCCACGGCCGAACTGATCGGGCGTGTCGTCCAGCCCGTTCGAAGCGCCGCCCGCTTGCGAAGTATCGACGCGGAACGAGGTCAGCTTGCGCTCGTTCGACAACGCCATGCAGTACGCCGCCACACGCTCGCCCATTCCGTTCATCGACAGGTGATCCACCAGCAGCGCGTAAGACGCCGCCTTCGGCTCGAACGCGACGACGCGCACCTTGGGGTCGAGCGCCATGTACATGGCCATCACGCCGATGGCTGCGCCGATGTCCCATACCACGTCGCCGGGCTTCACATGCTCATCAACCCACTGGAGCGTTTCAGGCTCGTCATCCCAGGCCTTGGCCATCTTGTAGGCGCCGACGCTGCGCCGCGTCGTGAACTTCAGCGGCCCGCGCCGCGTCTGCACCGTCATGCGGCCAGCGTCGTCGAGCAGCTCGATCGTGCGCGCCAGCGTCTTTTCCTTCTCCACGGGGGCCGCAGCGACGGAGAGCGCGCTGGACAGCACGCGGGCATAGGGGGCGGACATGACAAAACTCCGGGACGGCGTGGGATAGACGGCGGGGGCCGGGGCGCCAAGCCCGCGCTTGAGAAGCAATGCGGTTCGCAATAGGCCAGCGGCATGCGCGAAATCTTCCTTATCGCCCGCCGCGAGTATCTGGCCTACGTCGGCGCGTGGGGGTTCTGGCTGTCGCTGGCGACGGCGCCGCTGCTGCTGGCGCTGTTCGTGCTCGGACCGCTGCTGGCCGGGCGCGCCGAGCCCGCGCGGGTGATGACGGTGATCGCCGAGGACGCCCGCGCCGGCGAGGCGATCGTCGCGTCGTTCGCCGAACGCAGCGCCGATGCGTTGCCGCGCTATGTGTTCGTCGCCGCGCCAGCGGCGACGCCAGAGGCCATCGCACCGTATCTCACCGGTGTCCGCACGGTCGCCGCCGAAGGCGCGCAGCGCCCGCTGTTCGCGGCGTTCTTCGTACGCGGCGCGGGGGAGGCGGTGACGCTCGACTACTGGAGCACCAATCTCACCGACACCGGTCCTGCCGATCGCGCGGTGCGGGCGCTGTCGAAGCGGATGCGCGCCGATGCGCTGGCATTGCGCGGGCTTGAAGCGGCGGAGACCGAGCGCATTGGCGCGCTGGAGCCACCGCTGGCGCAGTTCGATCCGCGCGCACGCGCTGGCGCCGGCGCGGTGACGAGCCGTGAACGCGCGCCGTTCATCGTCGGCGCGGCATTCGCGTTGTTCCTGTGGAGCGCGGTGATGGGGGTGGCCAACATGCTGCTCACCGGTGTCATCGAGGAGAAGTCGAACAAGATCCTCGACTCGCTGCTGACCAGCACGACGCCATTGCAGATCCTGATCGGCAAGCTCTGCGGCGTGGCGGCGGTGAGTTTCACGCTGTTCGGATTCTGGGGGCTGATCGGCAGCGCCGGCATGTCACTGGCGGCGAACGGGCAGACCGGGCTGATCGCGAATATCGCCGCCGCCGCGACCGATCCGGGCCTCGTCGGCATGTTCGTGGTGCTGTTTCTCGGCGGTTACCTGATCTACGGCGCGATCTTTCTCGGCCTCGGCGCGTTGTGCGACACGCTGCAGGAAGCACAATCTCTATTGGGACCGGTGGTGCTGCTGCTGACGCTGCCGATCCTGCTGATCGGCCCGGCGTTCCAGAACCCGCATGCGCCGCTCGTCGTGGGGGCGTCGTGGTTTCCGCTGTTCACGCCGTTCGTGATGATGATGCGCGCGCCGGCCGGATTGTCCGCCGGGGAGATCGCCGCGACCTTCGCGCTGCTGGCGGTGACGGTGGCGATCGTGCTGACGCTGGCGGCGCGGGTGTTCCACGCCGGGGTCGTCAACCAGGCCAGCGCCACGAGCCTGAGGCGTCGCCTCTTCGCTCGCGCGCGCTGACCTCAGTCAGACTTACTTCGGGCCGCGTCCGCCGCCCGGACCACCGGGGCCGACGGGCTTGCGCGGCGGGGCCGGCAGCAGGCCTTCGCGCTGGGCGCGCTTGCGGGCCAGCTTGCGGGCGCGACGCACCGCTTCGGCGCCTTCGCGGGCACGCTTCTCGGACGGCTTTTCGTAGTGCGTCCGGCGCTTCATTTCGCGGAAAGTGCCTTCCCGCTGCATCTTCTTCTTCAGCGCCTTCAACGCCTGATCGACGTTGTTGTCGCGCACAAAAATCTGAACGATGACCCGTCCTCCGACTGACCCTAAGAACGCGAAAGCAGCGGCGGGGGTCTCCCCGCCGTCTCAGTCACGCTGATTGTGAGGGCGGAGCCGTACCAAAAGGCCGCTCTGGTGTCCAGACGGGGGAATGCCCCAACGCGGCGTTCCGGGCGCTATTTGCGGTCCGATCGTGGACGATTCGACCCGGTGACACCGCCCGCCGGCGGGCGTAGGGCAGGGCCATGGCCGATCTCGTCTCCCCCAACGCCCCCCCGTCCGAACGCTTCCGCGCCCAGTTGCTGGAGGCGCTGCTGCCCATCGCCGCCGAGCAGGGCTGGACCCCCGCCTCCCTGAAAACCGCCGCTGACTCCATCGGTCTGAGCGAGGGCGAGCTGGGGCTGGCGGCCCCGCGCGGGCCACTCGACATGATCGACGCCTTCGCCGATTGGGGCGACGCGCAGATGGCCATGCGGCTGGAAACCACCGATTTCCTGCGCATGAAGATCCGCGAACGCGTGCGCACCACCGTGCTGGCGCGGCTGGAGGCGCTGGCGCCGCACAAGGCCGCCGAGGGCAAGGCCGTGCAGGCGATGATCCGCCCGTTCCGCGCCGGCGAGGGCGCGGGCTTCGTGTGGCGCACGGCAGACCGGATCTGGAAAATGCTCGGCGACCGCTCCACCGACGAGAACTACTACTCCAAGCGCGCCATTCTTTCCGGCGTGCTGGCCTCCACCACCGCGCGCTGGCTGGCCGACGAGAGCGACGATCTCACCGCGACGAAGGACTTTCTCGATCGCCGCATCGAGAACATCATGCAGTTCGAGCGCCTGAAGGCGCAGGCGCGCCCCGCCGCCGCGATGGCGGTGGCGGCGGTCAGCGCTGCGGCGCGCAATCTGGGGCGGCGGTTCTAGGCGCTACGGCCGAATAAAATCGCCGGCGTCGAACACCGCCGTGCAGCCGTAAGCGGGATTGCCCGCCGGCGCATGCCAGCAATGATCGAGCCCGCTCAGGTCCCTGTGCACCTTCTGCGTGGCGCGCCATGTGCGTCCGTCGGCGGTGATCTCGGAGCCGATCCTCGCGCTCCATGCCGCGAGACCATCGTAGAACGCTTGCGCCGGCGCGCCGCTGCACATGAAGCGGATGAGGCCGTCTTCGCGGTCGTAGGTTCCCGCCGCCGCCGATTGCGCGATGCAGTCGGCGTAGAGTTTCGCCTGCGGCGGGGCAGGGGCGCCGGCCTCCAGCGTCATGCGGGGCGGGCCGCTCGGCGCAACCGGCCGGTTGTCGTGCACGGTGACGCAGGCGGACAGGGCGAGCGCTGCAAGCGCGGCAAAGAAGGCTTTGGCCATGGGAAATCCTCCGGCGCGCAGGGTGTCACGGAACCAGGGCTGGCCGCACGAGATTATTTTGACGTCGGCCGACAAGGGTCGCGCGCGCCAAGCGCGTGACGGAAGCGATGCTGAAGATGGTGAGCTGGATATCGCGAAATTGCAGGCGGCCTACGACGGGTAGGGGATTTGTACACCGTGTGCAGATTTGCATGCTGTTTGCAGCCCTTTTGCAGCCGATTTGTACACTCCCATTCTTCCGTCATTCCGGGGCGCGCGCTGCGCGAGCCCTGGGTTCCGGATAAATCGCGTTGCGATTTTCCGGAGTGACGGAGTTTGAGTGCGGAATTGGGAGGATTGGCGAAGCGCCTATCCCACACCATCCGGGACCGCCGGCTTCCAGCTGGTTTCCTGTTTTCCCTTGGCGCACACTGGGCCGGCTGGAAGCCGGCGGTCCCGAGGCTCACGCGCTCGGCGATTCAATCCGGTTGGGTTTCCGCCCCGCGTAAACTCCGTGGATCGAAACCGGAGCCGCCATGAAACTCGTCCATCCACCGCGCAGTCCAGACCCCGAACGCCTGCATGTGCTCGCCGCACAATTGCGGGTGTGGGCGCTGGAGATCTGCGTCTGGCTGGCGGGGCTGGTGGGCAGGCGGATGCCGCGTGCGCTGCGCATCATGTTGCGCGAGGATATTCGCGAGGCGCTGTTCGGCGCGCGGTTGCTGATTTTTCTGCTCGCGGTGTTGCGGCGCGATCGCACGCCGTACTGGCAGCGCACGGTGCATCCGCAAGCGGCGCCGCGCGGTTTCCGTCGCGCACGCGATCACACCACGCCGCTGCGGCGGGTGAAACGCGCCGTGCGGCTGCGCGGCCGCACGATCGCCGCGCGTGTCGCGGAACTGCGCGAGATGCTGTGCCATCTCGAGCGCTGGGTGAAGCGCATGATCGCGCATCTGGACGCAGGCCCGCATGGCGCGCGTCTGGTGCTGTGTGAAGTGCCTGCTGAAACGGCGCGCGATCTCGCGGTCGCCACACCGCGCTTTGCCGACACGTCGTAGCGCCACCCGTAGCGCCGGCTGACCGCCGGCAGCAGCACAAGTCCTGCGGAAATGGGTTCCGCTGCCGGCTGGAAGCCGGCGCTACGGGAGCGAAATCACCGCGATTCCGCGGGCACCGGCGCATGCCCAAAGCTCGACATCGGCCCGCCCCGCCCCTAAACGCCCCTGATGACCACCCGCGCCGTTCCCACGCCCGCTTCGCTGGCCGTTTTTCTCATCACGCAGGGCTGCCTGCCGTCGATCTTCGAGCCGCGCGCCGTCGCCGGGCAGTCGCCCGTGCAGGGCGTGACCCTCAGCCCCGCCGACCGGGCCAAAATCGGGCTGACCGCGCCGGGGGCGACCATCGGCTACAAGGTCGATGCGGTGGATGTGTTCTTCGATCTGGCCGGCGAGACCGCCACGGTCTGGTTCGCGGGCGGCGATTTCACCGCCGGCGCGGTGCTGCTGGAGGAATGGCTCCGCAAGATCTTCAAGGAAGAGGACCTGACCCTGCGCGCGGTCCCCGCGACCCCCGGCAAGACCACGATCACCCGTGAAATCGCCATTGAGCCCAAGGACTCACGCCGCGCGGCCCTGCTGTCGGTGACCTTCGGCCCCCCCGACGCCCAGGGCGACGACCGGATGTTCTTCGTCCGCATCTTCCCGCAGGAGCGCCGGCTCGCCAGCTAGAGTGGGTTTGCGGCGGGCGGGACATCCTGACCCGTTGACGGCAGCGGCCCCGCCCGCCAAGTCCTGCGTTCCCAATTCACAAGGGCCATATCCGTGACCGACAAGCTTGCCTTCGCCCTCGTCTCGCCGGAGCGCGAACTGTTCCAGGGCCAGGTCGATCAGGTCGTCGTGCCGGGCACGGACGGCGAGTTCGGCGTGCTGCCAAAGCACGCGCCGTTCATGTCGACGATCAAGCCGGGCGCGCTGCGCATCCTGAACGACGGGGCCGAGCGTCGCGTGTTCGTCAACGGCGGCTTCGCCGACGTGACGCCGGATGGCCTCACGGTGCTCGCCGAAGACGCAGTCGATCTCGCCGACGTGGATGCGGCCAGCGTCGAGGCGGACCTGAAGAATGCCCGCGAGGATCTCGACGGCGCCAGGGACGACGCCCGCCGCGCCGTCGCGCAAGCAAAGCTCCAGCGCCTGGAGGCGCTGCGCGCGGCGCTTCGGTGATACCCCGCGCCGCCATCGCGGCCCTGATCATCGCCGCGGCGTTCGGCGGCGGCGTGCAGGCGCAATCGATGGCGGTCGATCCAAATCGACCCGTGCGCGGCTCATGCGGGGAAGTGCTGCAGCCCTTGTTCGCCACGCTGCGCGGCGTGGCGCTGACCGGCCCGCTGGCGCGGATCGAAGTTGAGATCACCACCACGCAGACCGACCCGCGCCGCGCCACCGCGCGGGCGGTCTCGTCGCGCGATCTCGATCAGGCCGGCATCGACCGCGTCCTCGGCGCCTTCGTGAAAGCCTATGAAAGCGCTGAACGCGACGGCTGCACCGGCGTGCTGACGCGGCGGTCGCGCTGGATCGTGCGCAAGGGCGACATCGACAGGCTGTGGGCGCCAGATGATCCGGTGACGATCAACCGGCCGGTCGCGGCCACCACGTTGCCGGATGGCCGTACGCGGATCGAACTGCTGGATCCGAAACTCGCCTGGTCGCGCCTGCAGAGCCGCGGCGATGTGGCGCCGGGGTCACGCTGCTACGGCTCGGATGCTCTGCGCGATGGCGGCGCCTTGCCACCGATTGCGGCGATGCCGCGCGGCACGCGCTATCAGGTGCGATTCCGGCTGGAGCCAGACGGCCGTGTCGGCGTCGTGCGGTTGCCTGAAAGTGTCACGCCGGGCTCCACGCTGGCGGCGGCGCTCGATCACTATGTCCGGTCGGCGCGATACTATCCGCAGATCAGCGAGGATTGCGCCCCGCAGGCCAGTTGGCTGACGATCGTGGCGGAACGGTCCTAACTCAGAACGTCGCTGCGGCCGGTGCTTTCTTTGTGGCGCGCTTCGGCGCTGTGGGGCCGAGGCCCTGTTCGATCAGCCATGCGATCGACAGGTGCGCGACCTCTTCCCAACCCGGCTCCTCGATCAGCCAGTGGCTCATCGCGGGGAATTCGTGGAACGCACTCTGCGATGCGGGAAAGCGATTGGCGATGCGGCGCACGGTCGAGGCGGGGTTCACGCGATCCTTGCCGCCGGCGAGCGCCAGGACCGGTGAGGCGATGCGATAGGTCGGCGCGGCGGTCGCCATGGTGGGATCGAGCCACCACTGCATGACCTCCATCACTGCGCGGCCGGACTCCGGCACGAACTTGGCGAACGTCGCCCGCGCCACAGCGCTCTCCAGGCGGTCGAGCGTGGTGTGGCGGGCCACCGTGTAGTCGGGCTGTACTGGCCTGCGCCAGTAGTCGCCCAGCAATGTCAGGCCGAAGTTGCTGCCGTGCTCCTCCATCGTCGTCGGCAGCACGCCCCATGGCGCGGAGGGCGCGAGCAGGACGAGCCCGGCGGTGTCGAGCCGCGTCGCCGCCATCTGCGCAACGAGGCCGCCGAGCGAGTGGCCGAGCAGCACCGGCGGCGCGGAAAGCTTGCGGGCGTACTCGGCGATGGATTTCGCGTAGGACCGAACGCCCGACTGCGCCAGTGCGGACTGATCGGCGTCGGCGTCATGAAAAGGAAGATCCGGCGCGTGAGTCTCAAAGCCCGCCGCCTCGAACGGCGCGCGGAAAGTGTCAAACGACCAGCCGCCGCAAAAGGCGCCGTGAACGAACACGAGCGGTTGCTTCATGGGATCGCTTGATCCTTCCCCGGCGATCCCCTGACCGCCCGCCGCCAGCATGGCGCAATTTCCACGTCGTAGGAAAGCCTTACCTCAGGCGAGGAGCAGCGCATCCTAGCCCGGCTCGCCCATGGCGTGTCCGGCGAAACGCCGAGCGATCTCTTCGTACACCGGCCGCTTGAACGGGATGACCAGGTCCGGCGCTTCATCCAGCCGGCCCCAGCGCCAGTTGGTGAACTCCGGGGTGTGGGCGTCCAGCCGGATATCGGCGTCGCGGCCGAGGTAGCGGAATGCGAACCATTTCTGACGCTGGCCGATGTAGGGCCCGCGGCCGCCGGTGTCGCGCCGGAGGTTCGTGGGGAACTCGTAGTAGAGCCAGTCCGGCGTCACATCGATGATCTTGGCGAGCCGGGGGGGCACGCCGATCTCTTCTTCCAGCTCCCGGAACGCGGCGTCGCGGGGGTCTTCGCCACGATCGACGCCGCCCTGCGGCATCTGCCAGACGTGGGGGCCGTTGACGCCCATCCGCTTGCCGAAGAACACCAGCCCCGTCTTGTGAAACACGGCAAGGCCCACATTCGCCCGGTAGCGTTGGGGGTCCTTCTCGGGCGTTGGCTCAGGCGTCGTCATCGTCGCGCCGTTCGGCTCTCCATGACAGCGGACGCAGGGGCCAGCACGTAGCCCCGCATGGACAAATTCTGCGCCCAATCGTCGATCTGGTCGATGGTTACAGGAAACGCGAAACCAGAGCCAAGCGCACTCCCGTTTTGCAGTGCAAGCGCCTCGAGGTTGAGCAGCTGCTCGTCGATCTTCTCGGCGTCCTGCTGGACGTCGATGATCCGGTCGGCGGACGTGAACGGCAGTCCGGCCCGGTTGGCTTCGACGCCGAACGCGGTGCGGGGGCCGATCGCGTTTCCGACGAACACGAGGCCGCGTTGTTTCAACGCCTGGGCGATCGGGGCCGACGCCTGTCCGGAGGCGGCGAACCGGGCGCCCTGGTAGTTGGTCACGCCAAAGTAGCCGACCGCCCGGGCCAGCAGGTTTTCCAGTCGCCCGACGTTTTCCCGACTGCTGCCGGTGGACAGCAGGGTCTGCGGACCGGTGTCGTCGGCTTCGGGGTCGAACGGCTCCAT
>JANNVF010000047.1:0-14896 GCA_031414315.1 Hyphomonadaceae bacterium
GCGCCCTACATCGTTGCGTCCGAGATCGAGCAGCATGAGGTGCTCGGCGCGCTCCTTGGGATCGGCGAGCAATTCTTCCTCGAGACGTGCATCGTCGGCTGGCGTCTTGCCGCGCGGTCGCGTGCCCGCGATCGGCCGCACGGTCACCGTGCCGTCGCGCACGCGCACCAGAATTTCGGGTGAGGAGCCCACCAGCGCGAAGCCCGCGAAGTTGAGATAGAACAGGAAAGGCGAGGGATTGAGCCGCCGCAGCGCACGATAGAGCGCAAGCGGCGTTTCGGGGAGCGGCGCAGAGAACCGCTGGCTCGGCACGACCTGAAAGATGTCGCCAGCGCGCGTGTACTCCTTCGCGCGTTCCACCATCGCACGGTAGGCGTCGGGCGTGATGTTGGAGGTCGGCGCGGGTTGCCCACTGCGCGGCTGGTGCGCGGGCTCCCGTGCGGACAGGGGTTCGTCGGTGCGCGCCATCGCGTCCGAGAGGCGCGCAACGGCGGCGGCGTAGGTCGCCTCCGGGGCGCTGCCCGGGCGCGCCACGGTGACGAAGGTGATCTCGCTGGCGACATTGTCGAACACCGCCACCAGGCGCGGGCGCACCAGCAGCGCGTCCGGCAGCCCGAGCGGATCAGGCGCACCGCCAGGCAGACCCTCCACGTAGCGGATCATGTCGTAGGCGAGAAAGCCGAAGAGACCGGCAGATGGCGGCGGCAGCCCGGCGGGGATGTCGGCGGCGCTCTCCTTGACCACCCTGCGCAGCGCTTCGATCGGCGCTTCGGCCATGGGTGTGAAATCAGCATCCGCGAAGCCACCGGCGCTGGTCGCCGCGACGCCGTTGCGCACCCGAAACGCGAGATCGGGATCCATCCCGATGATCGAATAGCGGCCGCGCCAGTCGCCGCCCTGCACGGATTCCAGCAGGAATGCGCCGGGGGCATCGGCCCCAAGCTTCAGCAGCACCGACACCGGCGTTTCAAGGTCGCTAACGCGGCGTATCCACACGAGTTGGGCGCGTCCGGCGGCCAGACCCGCGAGCACCTGCTCGCGCGCGGGTTCGACCGGAAACGTCAATTGCCGGCGTCCGCGTCGGGATCGGTCTTGCCGACCAGTCGGTCGATCAGCGGCTGGTTGAGGCGTACATGCGCTTCCTGCCGCGCTGAACTCTGCGCCGTGGCCAGCGTGTCGTTGCCGAGCGCGCCCGCGATGGACTGGCGCCGCTGCTCGACGCCTTGGGGATCGGCGGTCGGGTCGGCGCGGCTGATCTTCTCCACGTGCGCCACGAACATGAGATCATTGCGCGGGCCGCCAACGCCGCTCACCACGTCGCCTTCGCGTGCGGCAAAGATCGCGGCGCCCAGCGCGGGCGAGGGGCCTTGCTGCGCAGCGCGGCGATCCAGAGTCTGCGGCGCCTGCACGAACAGCAGACGCTGCGCGCGCGCCACGTCGGCAAAGTTCGCGCCGCCCTTTACGGCCGTCTCGACCGCTTTCACAATCGCGGTCATGCCCTCGCCGATCTTCTGGAATCGCCAGGCTTGCGCGACACGATCGCGGATGCTGGCCAGCGGCGGCGCGCCGGTCGGCTTCAGAGTGTCGATGCGGATCATGTAGGAGCCGCCGTCCTCCTGCGAGAGCCAGTCGGTGGGCTCGCCTTCAGCGGCGGCGAACACGGCCTGCACAAGTTCCGGCTGATCGAGCACGGAGGGTTCGGGCTGGCCCTGCTGGTTCAGCCCACGCGCCTGGATCAGCGGTGTTTTGGAAACGGTCAGACCTGCCTGTTGCGCAGCGACTTCGAGTTCGGCGCCGCTGGCGCGGGCGTCCTCGAACTTTTCCACCGCATCGCTCATCAGCGTCTGCGCTTCCTCGCGGGCGAGTTCGGCGCGCAGTTGTGGGCGAACGTCATCGAGGCTCGGCGCCACGCCCGGCGTGATTTCGCTGACCCGTGCGGCCGACCACGTGATGCCCTGAATGGCGGCCGTGGTCTGGCCGCTCTGAAGGGCGAATACCGCGTCGCCGATGCGCGGATCGGGCGCGTCGGTCTTGGCCTTCTGCGTGAAGGTGATCACCTGCATGCCGAGCGCCCGCGCGATGGCGTCGGGCGCTTCTCCGGCGGCGAGCCGCGTGGCGGCTTGCTCGGCTTTGGCCTGATCACCGCCACTGATCACAACGAAGCTCCTGCGCTCGGGCGTCACCAGCTGCGCCTTGCGGTAGTCGAACAGCTGTTTGATCTTGTCTTCCGGCACCTCGATGCGGGTTTCGAACGCGGCGGGCTCGGCGCGAATAACCGTGAACGCGCGAAATTCCGGCAACGCGAAAGCCTGGGTCTGCGCGGTGTAGAATGCCTGCAGCTCCGCGTCGGTCGGCGCCGGTGGCGGCGGTACGCGATCGGGCGACACCGCCGCGATCGAGACCGTGCGCTTCTCGGTATCGAACGCCATGATCATGCGCCCGAAACTCGACGGCGGACGCACACCAGCGACGAGCGCCTGCGCGAGCTGGCTGCGCGTCATGCCCTGACGCAGATCAGATTCGTAGAGCGTGCGGGAAATGCCGTTCTGCGCCAGCAGGTTCTGATAGGTGTTAGCGTCGAACCGGCCGGTCACCTGGTTCTTGAAAGCAGGATTTGCCTGGATCCGTGCGGCCACCATCGCGTCGGAGGAGTTGACGCCGACGCGGTGCGCCAGGTCGTCGAACACGCGCTGCGTGACCAGCCGGTCGACCACGCGCATGTGAAAGTTCGCCGCCACAGCATCCTGCTTGGTGACGACCTGGTTGGTTTGCTGGGCCTCCGCCTGCACGCCCTTAAGCTCGTTGTCGAACGCAAGTTCGAACTCCCGCGCGCCGACGGTGAAGCCGCGTCCCGACGCCACGTCGTCCGATTGGACCGGCTTGAAGACATCGTTGATGCCCCAGATCGCGAAGGCCAGCGCCAGGAGCCCGATGACCCCCAACGCGATCCATCCGCGCGTGACTTTCCGCATTTCTGTGAGCATGTTCTGTCCAGATTCGAAGCGCGCGGACTGTAGAGACCGCCTCCGATCCCGACAACGGGCCTACTGGATGAGTTGGGGACGGCCCAGCCGCAGGAATGACTGGACAGGCGAATGGGTCGCAGGCCGCTGATTGCCGGAAACTGGAAAATGTTCGGCCGGCAGACCGATCTTGCCGAGATCGAAGCGCTGGGAGTCGAGATCGCACTGCTGGGAGACCGCCTCGACATCGCGATCTGCCCGCCCGCCACGTTGCTAACCGCTGCGGCGGCGCTGGCCCGTGCGAGCGCAGTGCGGATCGGCGGACAGGACTGCCGGGCCGGTGGAGACGGCGCCCAGACGGGCGATATCCACGCAGCTATGCTGGCCGACGCCGGCGCCGTTTACTGCATTGTAGGCCATTCCGAGCGGCGGCGTGATCATGCCGAGACCGATGAAATCGTGGCGGAAAAGGCACGGTTTGTTCTCGCTGCGGGGCTCGCGCCGATCATCTGCGTCGGCGAGACGTTGGAGCAGCGGAAGGCGGGCGCCGCAGCGGAGGTCGTCGCGCGTCAGATCGCGGCGAGCGTTCCCGATACCTCACACGCCGACGTCGTCATCGCCTATGAGCCGGTGTGGGCGATCGGCACAGGGCTGACGCCGACGCTCGCGGAAATCGCGGATATCCACGGCGTGATCCGCACCCGGCTCAACGCCCGCTTCGCTGCGGCGGGGGAGGGCATGCGCGTGCTGTATGGCGGCTCCGTGAAGCCCGCCAACGCGGCGGAAATCTTTCGTGTGGACGGGGTCGACGGCGCGCTCGTCGGCGCCGCCAGCCTCAAAGCCGCCGACTTCGCGGCGATTATCCGGGCGCATCCTGCGGCGGCGGGTCGCTGAAACGTCTGCGCCACGGGTCTGGAAGTTAACATTTCGCTCAGGTATTGAGCCCGCTTCGCGCGCGCCCCACCTAAGGCGCGTCTGACGCTGACCAGCCGCGCGCCCGGAGAACGACCGCCCATGCAGAACATGATCCTGGTGTTGCACCTGCTGATTTGCGTGGTGCTCGTCGGCGCCGTGCTGATGCAGCGCTCCGAGGGCGGCGCTCTCGGTATGGGCGGCGGCGGGACGGGCGGACTTATTTCCGGTCGCGGCGCGGCCGACATGATGGTCAACCTCACGAGCTGGGTGGGCGGCGCATTCTTCGTCACCAGCGTGTTCTTGGCGGTGTTGGCGAGTTCGAGGCCGGCGGATCGATCGGTCATTCCCGAGAACGGCGCCAGGCCGGGCTTCAACTTCACTATTCCGGGCTTTCCCACCGCGCCTGCGAACAAGGCAGGCGGCGTGACCACGCCCGCCGCGCCGACGACGATCGCGCCCGCTCCCGTCGCAACGCCGGTTGACGGCGCGCTCGCACCCGCTCCCGTGGAGGCCGTGACCCGCGCGGGCCCGTTGTCGGCGCAGCCGGTTGGCGCACCTCCGGTGGGCGCAGTGCGCACCGCGCCGCCGGCGGCAAGCCTGCCGGTCACGCAACCCGTCGGCGCGCCGCGCACCACGACGGGCCCGGTCGGGGCCGCACCGAAGACGGCCCGGCCGGCCGCCGCAACGCAGAAAACCACCACCACGGCGCCGATGATCCCGCTTCCGGCTGCGACAGCTCCTGCGCCGGCGACCGAATCAGAACAGGTTCCAGTCCCGGCCCCGCCGGATCGGCAGAAGGCCGGTCCGGACGAGTGATCCGACCCGGCGTCCGCGTTCGACATACCTCAGCAGCGCGGGGCTGAAGGGCAGACGAGTTTATGGCGCGCTATGTGTTCATCACCGGCGGGGTGGTGTCCTCCTTGGGGAAGGGCATCGCCTCAGCCGCCCTCGGCGCGTTGCTGCAGGCGCGGGGCTACAAGGTCCGGCTCAGGAAGCTCGATCCGTATCTGAACGTCGATCCCGGCACGATGAGCCCCTACCAGCATGGCGAGGTGTTCGTCACCGACGACGGCGCAGAGACTGACCTCGATCTCGGCCACTACGAGCGCTTCACCGGCGTCAGCGCGACCAAATCCGACAACATCACCACCGGACGCATCTATCAGGAAATTCTCGCCAAGGAGCGGCGTGGCGACTACCTCGGCGCCACCGTGCAGGTCATTCCGCACGTCACCAACGCGATCAAGGAGTTTGTCCTCTCCGATCACGGCGGCGCAGACTTCGTGCTGTGCGAAATCGGCGGCACGGTGGGCGACATCGAGGGCCTGCCGTTCTTCGAAGCGATCCGTCAGCTCGGGCAGGAGCTCGATCCCGGCCAGGCAGTGTTCATCCATCTGACACTGCTGCCCTACATCCCCGCCGCCGGCGAGATGAAGACCAAGCCCACGCAGCACTCGGTGAAGGAGCTGCGCTCCATCGGCATCCAGCCACAGATCATCCTGTGCCGCTGCGACCGGCCGGTGCCGGAAGGCGAGAAGAAGAAGATCGCGCTGTTCTGCAACGTGCGCGAAAGCTCGGTGATCGAGGCGCGCGATCTGCAGTCGATCTACGAGGCGCCAATCGCCTACCATCTGGCGGGTCTCGATACCGAATTGCTGCGCCACTTCGGCGTCCCTGTGGCCCCGACGCCGGACCTCACGCGCTGGGAGCACATTGCGCAGCGGATCAAGAGCCCGGACGGGGAAGTCTCCATCGCAGTGGTGGGCAAGTACACCGAGCTGAAAGACGCCTACAAATCGCTGATCGAGGCGCTGCAACATGGCGGCGTCGCCAACAACGTGCGCGTGAAAATCCACTGGATCGAAAGCGAGACCTTCGAGCAGCGCGAGGACGCCACCGCCGATCTGGAGAACGTACACGGCATTCTCGTGCCCGGCGGCTTCGGCGAGCGCGGCACGGAAGGCAAGATCGAGGCGGTGCGGTTCGCGCGCGAACGCGACGTGCCCTTCTTCGGCATCTGCTTCGGCATGCAGATGGCCTGCATCGAGGCCGCGCGAAATCAGGCGGGCCTGGCGGGCGCGAGCTCCACCGAGTTCGGTCCCGCCGTGCATCCCGTCGTCGGCCTGATGACGGAGTGGCTGCGCGGCAACGATCTGGAGAAACGCCGCGCCGATGGCGACCTCGGCGGCACGATGCGGCTGGGCGCCTTCGACGCGGTGCTGACACCGGGCTCGCGGGTGGCCGGACTCTACGGCGCGAACGCG
The DNA here is from genome assembly GCA_031414315.1 of Hyphomonadaceae bacterium. Classification (GTDB taxonomy): domain Bacteria; phylum Pseudomonadota; class Alphaproteobacteria; order Caulobacterales; family Aquidulcibacteraceae; genus VFBF01. The sequence continues at coordinate 6,143 of JANNVF010000047.1, forward strand.
ATCTCCGAGCGTCACCGCCACCGCTACGAAGTGAACGCCGGCTATCGCGAGACGCTGGAGAAGGTGGGCTTGAAGTTCACCGGCATGAGCCCCGACGGCGTGCTGCCCGAAATCGTCGAGCGCGAGGACCACCCATGGTTCATTGGCGTGCAGTACCACCCGGAACTGAAGAGCCGCCCGTTCGAACCGCACCCGCTGTTCGCGGATTTCATTCGGGCTGCAGTGGTGCAGAGCCGACTGGTCTAGAGCAGGGGGCTACTGCTCGCCCGGTGCCAGAATGAGCCAGGGAACGCCGAAGCGGTCCGTGACCATTCCAAACAGTTTTGCCCAGTCCACTTCGCTCAGAGGAGTTGTGACTGAACCGCCATCCGCGAGCCCGTTGAAGTAGCGCCTGGCTTCGCCGGTCGTGGCGACGTGCAACGAGATGTTGAAACCGCGCATGGCAACGAATTCGTCTTCAGTGACGTCGTTGCCCCGCAATGCATGCTCACCAAACCGGATCTCGGCGAAGCGAATGTGATCCGCTGGCCCTGCTTGTGATCCGGGTGGCAGGGCGCGATCCTCGTTGCCGCCGAACGTGTTCATGACGTTGATCTCTCCGCCGAAGAGAGTCGCATAGTGCTCGAATGCCTCGCGACAGTTTCCGGCGAAGGCCAACTGGGGCGCCAGGTCCATGATCTTAGTCACGATCATTCTCCGACGGCTCCTCCGTCACCGGGTTGTGCATCCCGGTCTGTTCCTCGCGCGTGAGGCTCACGCCCAGCATGTCGGCGCCTTCCTCCAGCAGATCGCCGAGCAGCGGCAGGCCCATCAGGTAGCGTGAGGTTGGACCGTCGTGCGCGGCCGCCGCTGCAGCGGCCAGCGCCTCGCTCCACTCATCGGCGCCGAAGTCGCCACGGCCGAGCCACGCCAGCGCCACCAGCGCGCGCCGCGCGTCGTCGTTGACGCCGGCGATGGCGCCTTGCAGTTCGCGACCCGTGGGGTTGTCGGGGCCGGACTCCAGCACGTCCACCCCACGATCGTCGGCGGCGTTGGAGCCGTCGTCGGGATCGACTGCGTCCACCTCGGCGTCATAGGCGCGGGCCTTGAGCACGATGAAGGCGAGTGTGTCTTTGGGGATGCCGATGTCAGTGGGATCGGGGAAGCTGTCGTGGATCAAGGGGGTGTTCCTCGCGGCGAAAGGGCCTTGCCTCTCAAGCGCCACGGTCGCCACTTCGTTCCGGCGCGGGTGCATCCGCCGGCCCCGTCGGCGGCATCCTGACTGGGACGCCGTGCGGCGGACCTTGAGGAGAGTTCCATGAAGACGCTGGCCCTGACCGCTCTGGCTATTCTGGCATGTGCGGGCGCTGCCGCCGCCGAAACCCGTCCGATCCCGGTGCGAGAGCTGCTCTCGCTCGACGTGAGCGGCCCGTTCCGGGTGGAGATTATCACCGGGCCGCAGACCAGCGCCGTGCTGGAAGGGCCTGCGGCAGCCCTCAAGAGGGTAGAGAGCCGGGTGAACGGGACCAAGCTCCAGGTCCGCGAGCGCGGCGGCACGTTCAGTTCGCGCGACGATGACATCGATGTGGTGCTGCGCGTGACTGCGCCGATCCTGCAGTCGATTGTCGTGTCCAAGGGCGCTGAAGCCACCGCGACCGATCTCAATACCAGCACGCTGACGCTCAACGTCAGCATGGGCGGCGCGCTGACGGCGACCGGTCGGTGCAACACCCTCGACGCCCGCGCCCGAATGGGCGGCGCGCTCGATGCGGAAGGTCTGGTGTGTCGCACTGTCACCGCCAACGCCTCGATGGGCGGCGCCGCGCACGTGCACGCGACGGAGAGCGTTCAGGCAAATGCGTCGATGGGCGGCACGATCGACATCGCCGGCAAGCCTGCGCACCACGACGCCAGCGCGTTCATGGGCGGCATCGTCGACCAGGACTGATCGATCTTACGGTGCGAACGCGCGCAGCAGCCACTTCGTGGCGCGCTTGGCGTACGCCTCGATCTCCGCATCGGCGGGGTGGGGGATCACGCCGAGCGTGACGTGGTGATGCAGGTTGCCGCGTAGGAGTCCGATGAAGGCCTCGTTGAACGCGACCTTGTCGTCGATCTTGACCACGCCAGTCTCGTGCAGCGCGTCGGCGATGCTGTTGAGGTTCTGGACGCCGGCCCCGCAGGTGAACTCGTCGAACACGCGGGCCACTTCCGGCATGCGCAGCGCCTCGCTGACCACGATGCGCTGCACCGCGATCGACTCCGGGTGCATCATCTTGGCGAGGCACTGCACCGCATAGTCTTCCAGCGCCCGCACAGGGTCCCACAGCGTCGCCGTGTCGACCGCGTCGGCATCCACCGCGCACTTCTCCGACCCCCACGCCAGCAGCGCGTAGAACAGGCCCTCCTTGCTGTCGAAGCGGGCGTAGAGGGTCTCCTTGGAGACCTTCGCCAGCTTGGCGATCTCCAGCATGGTCGCGCCGTGGAGACCCTTTTCCTTGAAGATGTCGAACGCGGCCGACAGGATCGCCTCGTTGCGTTCATCGGAGAGGGGGCGGAGCCAGGTCGGACGGGACCCATCGATCAAAGGCATTAGAGGCATCCGCGTACCGTACCGTTCGGTACACTCTCTGAGTACCGTATGGTACGCCCCCAGGTCAAGACTACCGCTGCAGCGCGTGGTCTGCTTCAACCGCGAAAACAGGGAGGCGACACATGACCGCCGGCGCCGATTTTCTCGTCAACAAGACCGCGCTCCGCGAGAGCCGTTTCGCCGCCTCTGAAATCACGGCGGGCGAAGGCCAGGCGCTGCTGCGCCTCACCCGCTTCGCGCTCACCTCCAACAACGTGACCTATGCCGCTATCGGCGAGCAGTTCGGCTACTGGAAGTTCTTCCCTGCGGAGGCGCCGTTCGGCCGGGTGCCGGTGTGGGGCTTCGCGGACGTGGTGGAGTCGCGGTCCGTCGATCTCGCGGTCGGCGAGCGGATCTGGGGGTACTACCCGATGGCGAGTCATCTGGTGGTGACGCCCGAGAAGGTAACCGCGCGCGGCTTCGTGGACGGAGCGCCCCATCGCGCCGGTCTGCCGCCGGTCTACAACCAGTACGAACGCGTCGCCGCTGATCCCGCGTATCGCGTCGATCAGGAGAGCCAGATCGCGCTGTTCCGGCCGCTGTTCGCCACCGGCTTCTTGATCGACGATTTCCTGGCCGAGAACGCCTTTTTCGGCGCCCAACGGGTCATGCTGTCGAGCGCCTCGTCGAAAACCGCGCTGGCGCTGGCGAAGCTCCTGCACGTCCGGGGCGGCGTCGAGGTGGTGGGGCTCACGTCGGCGGCGAACGCCGATTTCGTGCTGCGCACTGGTTATTATCATCGGGTCGTCACTTACGATCGCATCGGCGATCTGCCCAATGACACGCCCGCTTTGCTGGTGGACATGGCCGGCGATGCGCCGCTCATCGATGCGCTGGCGGACCGGCTGGGCGCGGCGTTCATCTATAACTGCATGGTCGGCGGCACCCACTGGGACACCCGCGCTGCGAACACCAAAGGCCCGGCCCGGACGCTGTTTTTCGCGCCAGACCGCATGATGAAGCGCCACAAGGACTGGGGGCCGGCAGGCTTTGCCAAGCGGTACGCCGCCGCCTGGGAGACGTTCAACGGATCGGCGGCGGCCTGGCTCAAGGTCGTGGAGAAGAGCGGGGAGGGGGCGGTGGCCGCCACCTGGCTGGCGCTGCTCGACGGCAAGTCGCGGCCGGAAGAAGGCTACATCCTGTCGCTATGAGATCGGGTTGCGTTTCCGGGGCGTCTGCTTCATAAGCCCCGCTTTCCTGCGGGCGGCGCTTTGCCCGGGATCTGGAGTTCTCCGGCCATGGCCGTTCCGAAACGCAAAACCTCGCCCTCCCGCGCCGGCATGCGCCGGTCGCACCACGCACTGGGCAAAAATGCATATGTCGAAGACGACAAGGGCGAACTGCACCGCCCGCACCACATCAATCTTAAGGACGGCACCTATCGCGGGAAGCAGGTCCTGAAGCCCAAGGAAGACTGACCCCGCTCGGTCAGCGCCCGGCTGAAATAAAGGGGCTTCGGCGTTTCACGCCGAGGCCCCTTTCCGTATCTGCCCGCTGCGCCCTTCGCCCCCCGCGAGACGCCGCATTGATCCGGTGGCGCGGCGCGGGATAAGCCTTGGCGAACCAATCCTCCGTCCAAAGGCAAGCAAATGACCGGCATCGCCGACATCATCGGCCGTGAAATCCTCGACAGCCGCGGCAATCCCACTGTGGAGGTGGACGTGGTGCTGGAGGACGGCTCGATGGGCCGCGCCGCGGCGCCCTCAGGCGCGTCCACAGGCAAGCATGAGGCGGTGGAGAAGCGGGACAACGAGGCCGACCGCTACCACGGCAAGGGCGTGCGCGACGCGGTCGAGGCCGTGAACGGGGAAATCTACAACGCCATCGGCGGCATGGACGCGGAAGACCAGCGCCGCATCGACATGACGCTGATCGAACTGGACGCCACGCCCAACAAGGCGCGCCTGGGCGCCAACGCCATTCTCGGCGTGTCGCTTGCGGTCTCGAAAGCGGCGGCCGAAGCCGCCAACATGCCGCTCTATCGCTACATCGGCGGCGTGCAGGCTCGCATCCTGCCGACGCCGATGATGAACATCATCAATGGCGGCGCGCACGCCGACAATCCGATCGACATCCAGGAATTCATGATCATGCCGGTGGGGGCTGACAGCTTCGCCGACGCGGTGCGCATGGGCGCGGAAATCTTCCACACGCTGAAGAAGGAGCTGAAAGCCGCTGGCCACAACACCAACGTCGGCGATGAAGGCGGCTTCGCCCCCAACCTCAAGAGCACCGAGGAAGCGCTCGATTTCATCATGAAATCGATCGAGAAAACCGGCTACACGCCCGGCGACGACGTGATGCTCGCGCTCGATTGCGCGGCGACCGAATTCTACAAGAAAGGCGTCTACAAGCTCGACGGCGTCGGCAAGTCCATGAAGTCGGAGGCGTTTGCGGCCTACCTCGCCGAACTCGTAGAAACTTATCCGATCGTTTCGATCGAGGACGGAATGGCCGAGGATGATTTCGACGGCTGTAAGGCGCTCACAGTTCTCGTCGGTAACAAGTGCCAACTCGTCGGCGACGATCTCTTCGTCACCAATCCCAAGCGCCTTGCGATGGGCATCGAGAAGGGACTCGCCAACTCGATTCTCGTGAAGGTCAATCAGATCGGCACGCTGACCGAAACGCTGGAGGCCGTCGAAATGGCCCAGCGCGCCGGGTATTCGGCGGTGATGAGCCACCGCTCGGGCGAAACCGAGGATTCCACCATCGCCGACCTCGCGGTTGCGACCAACTGCGGGCAGATCAAGACGGGATCGCTGGCGCGTTCGGACCGGACGGCGAAATACAACCAGCTCATCCGCATCGAGGAAGAACTCGACGAGACTGGGCTGTACGCGGGCTGGGCGACGCTGCGGCGGAGATAGCGATGATGCGCTGGCTGATCGTTCTCGCGCTGTGCGCGATCGCCGGCGCACCGGTTCCGGTTGTGCAAACGATAGCCGAACCCGTGCTCGTGGAGAGCGTCGCGTTCGATGCGCGCGGACGCATGATCGTCAGCGCCGTGCATGCGGGGGGCGTCTTCCGCATCGGGGGCAACGGCGCGCTGAAGCACTGGTCGCAGAAGCCTGTCGCCGGACGCAGAGGCTTCTTCGGGATCGCCGCCGATCCGGCGCGCAACGCACTCTGGGCGGCGACTTCCTGCGGCGTGTACGCACAATGCTCGCCTACCGTGTCACCGTCGCTGGTTCGCATGAACCTGCGCACTGGCCGGATCGAGCAGATCATCGGCGGCGGAGACGACGCAAAGGCGTTCGGCGATGTCGTGGTCGGTGCGGACGGCGCCGTGTTCGTCAGCGACTCCGGCGCAGGCGAGGTCCTGAAGCTCGCCCCCGGCGCTGATGAGCTCGCGCGCGTGATCAAGCTCGAAGGCCGCGCCTCGCCGCAGGGACTCGTTGTCTCCGACGACAATGCTGTGCTGGTCTTCTCCAACTACGCCGATGGCCTGCACCGAGTGGATCTACGCACGGGCGCGCATACGCGCATCGCCGGGCCCGACGGCATCGATGTGCGCGGCGTCGACGGCGTCGCGCGACGCGGCGACACACTGATCCTCGTACGCAACGCCACGACCCCCGCGCGGGTAATCCGCGCGACGCTCAACACGGACTGGACGGCGATCATGTCCGCCGACGTACTGGCGGAGGGCGAACCGATGTCCGAGCCCACCGGCGGGGTCGTTCGCGGCGATGATTTTGTCTTTGTCTCGCGCAGCCAATGGACCGATTTTGGCGACGACGGCCTGCCGAAGCCATCGCTTGCGCCCGCGATCATCTCGCGGCTGCGGATTCCGCCGCCAGAACCACCGCCGCCAGGGACTCGATCTGGTGGCTGATTCAGCATCCAGACACCGGATATTGCGTCGGTTTTTACAGTAACTTTATCTTAAACATCTCGATTCACGGTGCCCGCGAATCGGGAAAATCCTCCATGCTCTTGACTCAGGGCGTAACAGTGCGACTCGCACTGAGCGCAGTGATTCTCTACCTCGCCGCCCACGGCGTCACCGGCCGGCAGGGTCTGGTGAGCTATATCGCGTTGCAGGAACAGGAACGCGCGCTGGAAGGCGAGCAGGCCGCGCTCGACGCCGAGATCGCGGCGCTCTCCACGCGCGCCGCGCGCCTGCGCACCGGCGGCGAAGCGTTCGACCGTGACTATCTCGAGGAACGCGCCCGCGCACTGTTGAACGCCACGCGCACCGACGAGGTCGTGGTCGACCTCGCGGCCCTTGCAGGCCCATCCCTCAACAAAGCAGGGCAGCCCTGACGTCGACGTGAGCCCCAGTCGAGTGGACGCGCCGCCGCCTGCAACCTAATGTTTGTCCAGCAAGAGCATAAGGCTGGATCCCCATGGCCGAGGCCCCCCAGACAGCCGTCCCGGCAGCCCCCAAACCAGCGCCGAATTCGCGTGCGAAAACGACGAAGGTCAGCCGCGATGAGCTGCTCGGCTACTACCGCGACATGCTGCTCATCCGCCGCTTCGAGGAGCGTGCGGGCCAACTCTACGGCATGGGCCTGATTGGCGGCTTCTGCCACCTCTACATCGGTCAGGAAGCCGTTGTCATCGGCATGCAGGCCGCGATGCAGGAGGGCGACCAGGTCATTACCGGCTACCGCGACCACGGCCACATGCTGGCGTGCGGGATGGAAGCCAATGGCGTGATGGCCGAGCTCACCGGCCGCAGCGGCGGCTACAGCCGCGGCAAGGGCGGCTCCATGCACATGTTCAGCCGCGAGAAGAACTTCTTCGGCGGCCACGGCATCGTCGGCGCGCAGGTGTCACTCGGCACCGGCATCGCGTTCGCCAACAAGTACCGCAAGAACGGCGCGGTGGCGGTGGTCTACTTCGGCGACGGCGCCGCCAACCAGGGCCAGGTCTACGAAAGCTTCAACATGGCCTCGCTGTGGAAGCTGCCGGTGGTCTACATCGTGGAGAACAACCAGTACGCGATGGGCACGAGCATCGAGCGGTCGTCATCGGAGACGCACCTCCACAAGCGCGGCGTGAGCTTCAACATTCCGGGCGAGGAAGTGGACGGCATGGATGTGCTGGCGGTCCGTGAGGCCGGCAAGAAGGCGCTGGCGCGGGCGCGCAAAGGCGAAGGGCCCACGCTGCTGGAGATGAAGACCTACCGCTACCGCGGCCACTCGATGTCCGATCCCGCCAAGTACCGCACGCGAGAGGAAGTGGACGCCATGCGCACGCATCACGACCCGATCGAACACGTGAAGGCGCTGTTGATCGATCAAGGTCACGCCGACGAGGAGGCGCTGAAGGAGATCGACCGCGATGTGCGCGCGATCGTGCTGGCGTCGGCGGAGTTCGCGCAGGCGAGCCCCGAGCCGGATCCGAGTGAGCTGATGACAGATATTCTGCTGGAGGCGTAAACAATGGCGGAGAAGAACGCACTGCCGGCGCCGCGCGCGACCGAAACTGCACGCGACGCCGCTGAAATCCTGCGCGTCTGGATCGTCAACAAGGAAGAACTCGCCACCGTGTTCCCGCCGGACCTCTACGGCGAGGACATCTGGAAGTGGGGCCGCCTGCTCGCCAACATCGCGCGCTACGCCGCGAATTCGCACGCGGGCCTGCGCGGGATTCCCGAGGCCGAGGCGCTCGAGGCGATCCGCATGAACTTCGACGAGGAAGTGCGCCGTGGTCCGCCGCCGGGCGGCATCGTGTCGGGCGGCGTCTCGGGTCGGGGGTGATATCCGGAGATGGCGCTGCTGCCCTTCATCATCCAGATCGCCTTCTTCGGCGCGGCGGGCACGTCGTTCATCTTCGCGCACCTGAAGAACCAGGCCGCGCGCGACACCGCCGCCGGCGATCCGGTGCGGCGCTGGCGCGTGTTCCGGCATCCACATCTGCGCGCAGACGAGAGCGTGTCAGCCAATGCACTGAAGCGCGCTGCGGCGCTGCAGAGCGCATGGGGCTTCGTCTATCTCGGCGCCGCGATGGCGACGCCATACATCTTTCGCTTCCTTCACATCGGCGCATAACATGAACAACAAAACGGGGAGAATCCGATGACCACAGAACTCACGATGCTGACTTATGCCGTGGCGCTGCTGCTGGCGCTGGTGCTTGTGCAGGCGATCGCCGGCGTCCGCTCGCAAGGCCTCATGCCGCTCGCCAACTCG
>JANNVF010000048.1:0-4403 GCA_031414315.1 Hyphomonadaceae bacterium
GCGCCATGGATCAGACTCAACTGGGCTACACGCCGGGCGGGGCAGACGAGGTCATTCTCGTGCGGGCGTATTACCAGTGGCAGATATTCACGCCGATGTTCGGCGCCATCTTCGCCAACATGGCGGACGGCAAGCGGCTCGTCGTGTCGTCCATGCTGTTTCGCAATGAACCTTTCTGAGCGGCGGACACGATGAACATTCTTCGCCACACCTTTCGCCGCCTTGTCGGCAATCGCCGCGGTCTCGCAGCGCTGGAATTCGCGCTGATAGCGCCGATGATGGTGCTTGTGCTGTTCGGCTCCGTGGAGCTGACCGAGCTGCTGGCGTGCAATCGCCGGGCGGAGAACACGGCGGCGTCCGTCGCCGACGTCATTTCGCGCGACACAGTGATCACCAACCAGGAAATGAGCGATCTGTGGGCGGCCTCGACCGCGCTCATGTATCCCAACGCCGCCACGCCGCTCAAAATCCGGGTGTCCAGCGTGCAGATCACCAACCCCACCACTGCGACGGTGCTTTGGAGCGACGGCTACCACGGCTACGTCCCTCGTGGCGCGGGCTCCGCCATTGCGCTGCCGGCAGGCATGATGATCCCGGCCACATCGGTCATCGTGGCGGAAACGACCTACCGCTACACCCCGCCGATCGGGGTATTCCTGAAGCTCGCCGTCGACCTGACGCACACCGAGTACCGCCGCCCGCGGGTCGCCGATCCGGTGACGCGGAACTAGGCCGGAGCGGTGAACCATTGACGGCGGCCGGTTGTTTGCGCTTCCAAGGTCCATGAGCGCCCCTCTCACACCCCAGAAAGCCGTCGCCAGACTTGAAGCCCTGCATGCGCAGGCGACCGAGGCCCTGGCTGACGCAGTCGCCAGCTATCTCGGCGGCGGCGCGCCGCCCACGCCGGAAGAACGCGCGAAGTTCCGGTATCCCGAACTACGGGTCAGCCACGCGCCGAGCGGCGTCGCGCCGAAGATTTCGCGGGCCTACGGCCAGCTGATCTGGCCCGGGGACTACGCGGTTACCATCACCCAGCCGGAGTTCTTTCGCCCCTACATCCTGGAGCAGCTTCAGCTGCTGGTGGACGACTACGGCGCCACGGTCTCGGTGGGAGTCAGCGACACCGAGATTCCGTACGCGTTCGTGCTCGATGGGTCGCGCACCATCGATGTGCATCAGGTGCCGCCATCGGAACTGACCCGGCATTTCCCGTATCCACAGCTCGCCGCCGTCGGTGATGCGGTGGTCGACGGCTTTCCCATGGAGCGTCTCGATGGCGCGCGGCCACTGGCGTTGTTCGACGCACCGCGCATCGATTATTCGCTGAAGCGGCTGCAGCACTACACGGGCGCCGCCTGGCAGCACACGCAGCCCTGGATCCTGTTCACCAACTACCAGCGCTACGTCGACGAGTTCGTGCGTTACGCTGCGGGCCGCGTGCGAGCGGAGCCGAAGAAATACCGGCTGTCGTGCCCGGGTGGCGTCACCATCGAGGGCGACACGCCGGACCCGGAAGACACCGCGCTGAACGCCCCGTGGCGTAAATACCAGATGCCCGCCTATCACCTGATGGAGAAGGGCGGGGAGGGCGTGACGCTGATCAACATTGGCGTCGGCCCCTCCAACGCCAAGACGATCACCGATCACCTGGCTGTGCTGCGCCCGCATTGCTGGATGATGATCGGCCACTGCGGCGGCTTCAGGCATTCGCAGCGCATCGGCGACTATGTGCTCGCGCACGCCTATCTCCGTCGCGACAAAGTGCTGGACGATCACGTCTCGCTCGACATCCCGATCCCGGCCATCGCGGAAGTGCAGGTGGCGTTGCAGCAGGCCGCGCAGATCGTTTCGGGTGACACCGGCGAGGCGCTGAAGCGGCGCCTGCGCACGGGCACCGTGGTGTCGTACGCTGACCGCAACTGGGAGCTGAGCTATCTGCAGGAGCGGCGCATCCTCTCCCAGTCGCGGGCGATCGCGGTGGACATGGAAAGCGCCTGCATCGCCACGCAGGGGTTCCGCCTGCGGGTGCCTTACGGCGTGCTGCTCTGCGTCTCCGACAAGCCGCTGCACGGCGAGATCAAGCTGCCGGGCGCGGCCGATCTGTTCTACGACCGCGCCATCGGCGAACACCTGAAGATCGGCATCGAGACGATCGCGATCCTGAAGCGCGACAAGGCCTCGTTGCACTCGCGCAAGCTGCGCAGCTTCGACGAGCCGCCGTTCCGGTGACATTTCGATGACGGGACCATCCGTCGCTTGAGCCGGCGCCGCGCGGGCGTGCTAGACTGCCGCCATGACACAAGACCGGATCTACAAGCTCGACGGCGTCCTCAATTTTCGCGATTTCGGGGGCTACGCAACGGAAGGCGGCACGGTGGTGCGCGGGCAGCTGTTCCGTACCGCGGCCTTCGCCGAGCCGTCGGAAAAGGATCTCGCGTTTCTCAACGATCTCGGCGCCAAGTTCATCGTCGATCTGCGCCGCCCCGAAGAGCGCGAGGATGTCCCCAACCGCTGGCCAGGTGAGGGCAGCCTGCCGATCCACGTGAACGACGAGGGTTACAAGGAACTGCCGGCGCACACGGCGATCCTGCAGGAGACGGACCTCTCCGCAGAGTCGGTGCGCAGATACATGACCACCGCCTACACGCATTATCCGTTCGAGCCGCGCTACGTGGCGCTCTTCCGCCAGTTCCTGCACGGGCTGGCAGAGCAGGGCGGCCCCGCGATCGTGCACTGCGCGGCGGGCAAGGATCGCACCGGCGTCATCTGCGCGCTGACGCTCACCGCACTCGGCGTCGATCACGCCACGATCGTGGAGGACTACGAACTGACCAACGTCGCGGTGGACTACGGTTCGCGTCTCAGCGCGATCCGCGAGCGCATGGAAGAACGCGTCGGCAAGAAGATCGACGAGGAGGCGCTGCGGCCGATGCTCGGCGTGCACAAGGACTATCTGGCGTCGGCGTGGACTTCGATCCATGCGAAGTATCCGGACGTACCGAGCTATATGGCCGATGTGCTCGGCGTCGACGCGGCGATGGTGAAAGAGCTGCGCGCGCGGTTCGTGGCGTAGCGCCCTCCAGGGACGCACAAACACCTCCGTCATTCCGGGGCGCGCGAAACGCGAACCTGGAACCCAGTGGATCGGTCGCGCTTGTTCGTTCACGCAGTCGATGCATCACACCCAGTCCCCTGGGTTCCGGATCGCGCCTCCGGCGCGTCCGGAATGACGGAAATTTAGAGGGATAGTGACAGGCTCAACCCACGCGCGGTCATCGCGCACCAGCTTGTCTCCCAACGCGTCACCACAAAAATCGACGTCTCCAATCCGGTTGGGTCTCCACCGCCCGTAAACTCCCTGCGCAGTTTGCATGGAGCCTTGCCTTGACCGTCGCCGATCTCATCCGTCTCGTCGCCAGCCTGTTCGCCGCGCTGTTCGCGCCGGCGCACATGCGCGCGCGCGTGGCGGGATTCGACGCGCGGCGACTCAAAGGTTTCGCGGCGTTTCTGCAGCGGATGAAACAGCGTGGCCACTCTCTCGCCTATGCGGGCGAGGACGACGCGACGATCGCCAGGCGCATTGATCGCGCCGCGTGGATCGCGGCCGATCCGGTCGCGGCGATGAAGCATATCGTGCGCGGCCATCGCGGCTTGCTGCGCTTGCGGTTCTGCATGGTCGCGCCGGCGGATTTCGCGCCGCCGCACATCACCATCGCGCCGCTGCTCAGCGGCGATGTGGAGGCCGCGCATGCGGACACAAGCTAGTCACCGGAGCGCGGGCGACCTCGCCCGCGTGGGCACACAAATCGCGCTGCGAACATGCGTTCGCGGCGTCCTTGGTGCTGCGCGTGAGAAAGGGAGTGCGGACGACCGCGTCCGCGCTCGACGGTTTGCGTGGACGGGGTCGTCCACGCTCCAAAGTTCACACCGCCTTGCGCTTCTCCATCATCACGTCGAACGCGTTCCACACGCCGTCGCCGCCGTGCCACTCGCCGCGGGTGGCGCCCTTGGAATACTCCGTCGCGCGCGCCTCGAAGAAGTTCGCGTGTTCGACGCCGTTCAGGATCGACGTCAGCCACGGGATCGGGTGATCCTTCGCGCCGTAGAGTTTCGGCAGGCCGAGCTGCCCGAGGCGCCAGTCGGCGATGTAGCGAATGTACGCCTTGATGTCGTCGGGCGTCATGCCCTGCACGGGGCCCATCTCGAACGCGAGATCGATGAACTTGTCTTCGAGGTTCACCACGTGCTCGCAGCAGCCGATGATGTCGTCCTTCACGCTCTTGGTCAGCGCGTCGGTTTCCTTCGCGAACAGCCCGCTCCAGAAATCCCGACACGCGCCGACAAACCCGAAGTGCCCGTGAAACGCGCCGACCCCGAGCCTCCGAAAGTGCGTGAGACTCCAC
>JANNVF010000049.1:0-13979 GCA_031414315.1 Hyphomonadaceae bacterium
CTTGGCAGATAGCCTCGGATGATTGGTAATCCGAGTTGATGCAGCACTTCCGAAACATTGCAGTGCTTGAATTCGATAGACCCTTCCGAACGACCGGTCTGTGCTGCCAATACCCGCCGATGCTGAGCCTTAACGTAGGCCGCGCCAACGATCTCTTTGCGAAGCATAGAGAAGTAGTCCGCGACGATCAGATCGTTCTCGGCGTTGCTCCATTCAGTTCCGGCAATACCTACGTCGGTCACCTCCAGCTCCCTCAGCTCCCTCTGAACACCGGCTCGCGCTTCTCCATGAACGCCGCGACCCCCTCCCTGTGATCCGCCGTCTCCATCAGCGCGCGGATCGTCGCGATCGCCCAGGCGCCGATTTCGCGCGGGTCGCCGTAGGCGGATTTCCGCAGGCCTGCCTTCATGTAGCGCAGCGCCAGCGGCGGGTTGGCGGCGATGCGGGCGGCCATCGTCTGCGCGCGCGGCAGCAGCTCTTCATGCGCGACGACATCGCTGACCAATCCGATGCGCAACGCTTCCGCTGCGTCGATGACATCGCCGGTGAACAGCAGCTCCGCGGCTTTCGCGGGCCCGACGATCGCCGGCAGGCGGTAGAAGCCGCCCACATCGCAGATCAGCCCGCGCTTGATGAACAGCTCCGCGAACTTCGCCTTGTCCGACGCGAGGCGGATGTCGGCGTAGAGCGCGAGCTCCATCCCCCACCCCACCGCCGCTCCGTTCACCGCCGCGATCATCGGCTTTTCGCATTCGAGCGCGGCCAGCGCGGCCGGCGTAATCGCGTGGCGGATGACGGGCTGGCGGTGCACGGCCTTCGGGCCGGCCATGATTTCCATCACGTCGTCGCCGGAGCAGAACGCGGGATCGGCGCCGGTGACGATCACGCAGCGCGCGGCGGGATCGGCGCTGGCGTGGCGCAGGCACTGCTCCAGCTGGTCGTAGGCCGCGAAGTTGAGCGCGTTGCGCCGCTCCGGCCGGCTGAGCGTGATGGTCGCCACGCGATCAGCGACGCGGTACGTCACCAGTTCGAACCCCGCCACGCGCTCGTTCATGCTCATCTCTCCCTGCGGCTCCGACGTTGCGGTTTCACCTCACGACGCTACCTATAGCGCCCCCATCCAGAAACCCCTGATGACCGTTCCCAGCGACGCCCTCGCCTCCCTCGACCGACGCTCGCGTGAGGTGTTCCGCGATATCGTGGAGGCCTATCTGGAGACCGGCGAACCCGTGGGCTCGCGCACGCTGGCCAAGCGCGGGGCGCTGCACCTCTCTCCCGCCTCCATCCGCAACACCATGGCCGACCTCGCCAGCATCGGCCTGCTCGACAGCCCGCACGCCATGGCCGGCCGCAAGCCGACGCAGATCGGCCTCAGGTTCTTCGTCGATAGCTTGCTGGAGCTGGGCGATCTGCCGGAAGACGACCGTCTCGGCATCGAGGCGCGCATCGCGCAGGCGGGCCAGACCAAGGACCAGGTGCTGGCCGGCGCCTCGGAGCTTCTGTCCGGTCTCGCCGGCGGCGCGGGGCTGGTGCTGACGCCGACGCGGGAAGCGCCGGTGAAACACGCCGAGATCGTCGCGGTCGGGCCCGAGCAGGCGTTGATGATCCTCGTGTTCGAGGACGGGCAGGTGGAGAACCGCCTGCTCAAGACGCCCGCCGGCATGACGCCCTCGGCGATGACCGAGGCGACCAATTACCTCAACGCCCGCTTCAAGGGAAAAACGCTGGCAGAGGCCCGCGCCGCCGCCGATCAGGCGCTCAACAACGACCGCGCCGCGCTGAACGCCGCCGCCGCCTCACTGGTGCAGGGTGGCCTCGCGGAATGGGGCGGCGACGACCCCCTCGCCGGCCGCTCGCTGATCGTGCGCGGCCGCGCCAACCTGCTGTCGGACAGCCAGGCCATCGTCGATCTGGAGCGGGTGCGCCGCCTGTTCGACGATCTGGAGCGCAACAACGAACTGATCCAGCTGCTCGACGTGGCCGGCCACGGCGACAGTGTCCGCATTTTCATCGGCAGCGAAAACCCGCTTTTCTCACTTTCGGGGTCGAGCTTGATCGTTGCGCCCTATATGAACGCCGAACGAAAGGTGGTGGGCGCTTTGGGCGTGATCGGTCCGACCCGGCTGAACTATGCCCGCGTCATCCCCGTTGTGGACTACACCGCGCAGGTCGTCGGACGCATTCTCGATGGTCGTGCGGGAAACTAGAGGACGAGACATGGACGAAAACCAAGTGCAGCAGGACGATCTGGCCGCAGTGGACGCGGCCCCGGAGCGCACCGTCGCCGATGTGGAGGCGGAACTCGCGCAGATGAAGGACCAGATGCTGCGCGCATTGGCCGAAACCGAGAACGCGCGCCGCCGCGCCGAACGGGAAGCGGCGGAGGGCCGCGTATACGCCATCGACCGTTTCGCGCGCGATCTGCTGACCGTCGCCGACAACCTCGGCCGCGCGCTCGATACGCTGACGCCGGAGATGAAACTCGCCACCGACGAAGGCATGCGCACCGTGCTCGACGGCGTCGCCATGACCGAGACGGCGTTGCTCGACGTGTTCGGGCGCCATGGCCTCAAGCGCGTGGGCCAGCGTGGCGACAAGTTCGATCCCAATCTGCATCAGGCGGTCGCGCAGATTCCTTCGGACGCGCCGGCTGGATCGATCGCCGACGTGTTCCAGGACGGCTACGTCCTGGGAGACCGCACGCTGCGCGCCGCGATGGTGGCGGTCAGTCTGGGCAACGCGGCGAACGAGAGCCCGCCGCCGGCTGAGGGTGGCGGGAGCATCGACATCAAGGTGTGAGCGCGACCAACTTGGTTACGCCAGGTCCTCGATCAGCCCGGGGTGCGTCGGGCGCCAGCCGAGCTGCTCGCTGGTCCACTACGCCGACGCGGGTGCGTCCAGACCGGCGAACATTGCAAGGAAGCCGAAGTGCTCGCCGGCTTCCTCCGGTTTCAGGCCCGCGACGGGCAGGTTCAAGCGTTTACCAATGACTTCCGCAATGTCGCGGAACGCGATGCCCTCTTCGCCCGCAGCGTGATAGCGCGCGCCTGCCGCGCCCTTCTCCAGCGCGAGACGGTAAAGGCGCGCGGCATCGCGGCGATGGGCCGCCGGCCACCGATTGCGACCGTCACCGACGTACGCGGAAACACCCTTCGCGCGCGCTGCGGCGATGATCATCGGCACAAAGCCGCCCTGATCGCCTTCGTGCGTGTTCGGCGGAAGGCGAATGGTCATCGCCCTGACGCCGCGTTCCGCGGCGGCCAGCACTTCTTCGGATTTGCGCATCGACCCCATTGCACCCGCGGCGGGAAGCGTTTCGGTGGCGACGGCGCCGGGCGCAAGGCCAAGGAGACCGGACGTCGAGATCAACGGCTTGTTCGTGCCTTCCAGCACGTTCGCCATTTCTTCAAGCGCCCGGCGGTCCTGTTCGGCGTTGACCGCACACTGCGAGAAGTCATGGTTGAAGGCGGTGTGGATCACGCTATCCGCCGTCGCCGCGCCGGCGCGAAGACTGTCGATATCCTCAAGAGAGCCGCGATGGATGTCGGCGCCGGCCGCCTTGAGCGACGCCCAGGACCGTGTGTCCGTTGGCAATCAGTTCGTGGACAACGGCCGCGCCGATAAAGCCGGCGGCGCCAGTTACAAAGACGCGCATGGGGTTTCCTCTTCGGTTTTCGCCGATCGCAAGACGCATCTTACCGCAGCCTGCACCCCGGCGTGCGTCGAAATTGGGAGGATTGAGCCCCCGTCAATCCCACATCCGTAGCGCCGGCTTCCAGCCGGCAGCAGCACCGTTCGCCTTGGCTTCCAACATATCCGCCGCTGCCGGCTGGAAGCCGGCGCTGCGGAAAACAAAATCAATCCGGGTGAGGTCGCGCCGGGCGCATACTCCGCCCATGACACTCACAGATCTTCCCCTTCCCTCCGGCGTCCGCCGCCTCGTCGACTTCGCGATCGAGACAGTGCGGAGCGGCGTGCGGCGCTTCCGGCGTGGCGACGCGAACGCCACGGCCGCCGAAGCGCTGACGCTGCTGCGGCGGCTGACGCGTCTGCTGCGCTATACGTTCGTGCTGTCCGCGACCTGGTTGCCGCCAGTGGAGCCAGCGCGCGTACGCACGCGCGCGACCACGTCGCACACACGTAGGCCGACCCCGTCGCGCAGGCCGGCGTTTCAAATTCTGCCGCCGTACCGCGTCGTGATCGTGGACCCCGACGCGCCGAAGCGCGCGCAGCCGGCTGCATTGGCGTGCGCCGAGCGCGATCCCATGCGCAGTGCGCAACGCACACTCGACGCGCTGGCGACGGCGCTGTTCGATCCGATGCCGCGTATCCGCCGGATCGCCCGCAAACTCCGGACTGCGCTCATGGTGATCGGCTGGCGCCCGCCAAAGCGGCCGCCACCGACGCACCGGCGCGACTACTGGGAGGAACTTGTCGACCTCCGCGCCGAAGCGGTTTTCGCGCTGCGCGAATGGCGCCGACGAGCATGGGCGGCGGCCTGACGCGCGCGCATGCCGATACACACCGCTCGAATCGACGATTCGGGCGCACGCGACGCATGCCCGCTAGGCGCCGCAACGTCAGACCAGCTACACGCGCGCCATGACAGAAACATCCGACGTTCTCCCAGCCCCGCCCGGCTTCATCGCCATTCCGTTCGACATCGGCTTTGTCGGCGTGAACGGGCCGCTCTGCGTGAACATCGAGGGCGAGAAGCTCAAACTCGGGTTCCGGGTCGAGATGCGCCACTGCAATCCGATGCAGATCGCCCACGGCGGCATGATGAGCACGTTCATCGACATGCTCATGCCGTTCGGGATCATGCACGAAAGCAAGATGGCCGGCCGCTTCCTGCCCACCGTGCATCTGTCGCAGGAGTTCCTCGCGCCCGCGCCACTGGGATCGTGGGTCGAAGGCGCGGCGGATCTGCTGCGCACCACGCGCAATCTCGTGTTCGCGCAATGCCTCGTCACCGCCGACGGCGAACCGTGCATGCGCGCCAGCGGCATCTTCAAGCTGGGCAGGGAAACGGGCGGCATGGGCCTCGCGCACCTGCTCAGCCAGATGAAGCCCTGAGCGCCATGTGGGCGGAACTCTAAAAGCCCTGCAACAAAGGCGAATCAGCAGGCCGCGCCCGGCGCTTTGCGGCGCACACCCCGAAAAATCGGCTTTTCACAGGCTTTTTCCGCTAGCGAGCGCGAAAAGTGCTTATTTTGTCGCAGTTTTCGGGCGCTGAATGGCGTATGAAGCGATTCGGTCAACGCATTCGCAAGCATTTCAGTCAAAACAAGACCCAAGGCCGTACGCATTCAAATCCGTTCCGAAGTTCCGAAAAGTTCCGCGTTCCGAAAGTTCCGTTCCGCGTGGCCCCGCATACCGAGCAGAGTGCAGAGCAAAGTTCCCTCAACCGAAACCAACAAACTGGAGAGTTCCACATGGCCAAGAAAGTCGCGAAAAAGGCAGTGAAGAAGGCAGCCCCGAAAAAGGCCGTCGCCAAGAAGTCCCCCGCCAAGAAGGCCGCGCCGAAGAAGGCCGTCGCCAAGAAGTCGGCCGCCAAGCCCGCGCCCGCGAAGTCGATCAAGGTCGTCGGCATCCCCGGCAAGACGATCACCGCCAGCGCGCTGCTGCAAGCGGTGGCCGACCACACCGAAATGTCCAAGGCGGACGCCAAGCGCTTCATCGAGAGCTATCTCGATGTGGTGAAGGCCCACGTGCTGAAGGGCGTGAAGGTGAAGATCGGCGATATCGGCATGATCATGATCCGCGCGCGCAAGGCGCGGATGGGCCGCAACCCGGCGACGGGCGCGCCGGTGAAGATCAAGGCGTCGAAGAAGCTGGCGTTCCGCCAGTCGGCGACGATGAAGGCCGAAGTGATGGGCGGCCGCTAGGCCTCGTCACTCCAACGAACGGCGCGGCCCGGCGAGCAATGCTCCGCCGGGCCGCGTTGTCTCTAGCGCCTTGTCTCTAGCGCCTTGTCTCTAGCGTGGCGCCACGGCGAAGTTGACCGTCGCCTCCCCCGCCATCTCGAACTTCAAGGTGACCGGCGCGCTGTCGCCCGCGGGCGTGAAGTTGAACAGCATCAGGTGCAGGCCCTTCGGCTGGAATACCGCCTCGCCGTGGGCGGGAATATCGACGCCATCAACCCGCTCCATGCGCATCACGCCATCGGTCATCGAGTGGGTATGCAGCTCGATGCTGCTGGTCGCCGCCGACGAGGCGCTCACCAGCCGGTCGGCGGTGTCGCCGGCATTGCGGATCACCAGATAGCCGACGCCAGTGGTCTGGCCCCCCAGCGGCGGGCGAGCCACAGCGTTCTCCACGGTGAGCGGACCAACCGTCACCGGCGCACTCACCCCAGCCGGCGTGGCAACGGGCGCCTCCGACGCGGGCTGGCTGCAGGCCGCAAGCGCGACGGCGGCGATCAGCAGGGCTGCTCTCTTCATGGGACGTCTCCGGCCTCTGGGCTGGTCTCTAGGCTGGTCTCTGGACGGGCGCGACCTTATCCAACGCCAGTTTCACCGCAATCGGCGTGAAGCCGCAGGCCGCCGGCTCGCGCCAGACGCGTCTCGCTCGCGCCTGGCGCGCGCCACGCTCCCGCCGCCTGATTCTTGCAGAAACGACACCAGCGGAGACCTCGCGCGCCGATTTTGGCCGTGCTAGTAATTCACAGTTCAAGGGGAGAGCGGCAATGGCCGACGTGTCACTCGTCTGTGTGCGGGAAGACGCCTGGAAAGCAGACCTCCTCGCTGCGGCGCTGGAGCGCTATGGCTTTACCGTCTGCCGGTCG
Source organism: Hyphomonadaceae bacterium (assembly GCA_031414315.1). GTDB lineage: Bacteria > Pseudomonadota > Alphaproteobacteria > Caulobacterales > Aquidulcibacteraceae > VFBF01. The sequence continues at coordinate 6,788 of JANNVF010000049.1, forward strand.
GCGTCGGTGTTCGAGGATTTCTCCGGCTACGCGGCCGTTGTGGTCCTGCTGTCTCCCGGCGCCGCCCGGTCCGATCTGGTGATGGGCACCGCCGCGCGTGCGCTGGATTGGGGCAAGCTGATCCCGGTTTTCGTCAATCTCTGCCACCTGCCCGACCGTCTCGCCGGCGTCGCGCTGCACGATCTCTCCGCCTGGGATGGCGAAGGCGAAGACCCGGTGGTCAAGGCGATCGCCTTTCACGCCCAGCGCCTCGCAGGCCTGCCCGGCCGCCCGGGCTTCGGGCCCGACCGCTCGCCCCGCCGGCTCCCGCAGGAGCAGCTCACCGCCGATCCGTATGGCTACCAGGACCAGCTGCAGATCGGCTACGAGCCCGTCCATGTGCAGGGCCACACCCAGGCGTACGGTCAGATGCACGCCTACGTCGCCCCGCCGCAGCACGAGCCCTACGACTATGAGGCCAACTATCGCCGGGGCTTCAACGCGCCGCGCGAAACCTATTTCGTCGCCGCCGCCCACAACGAGCTGGACCACTACCCCTACCCCACCGACGACGCCTACGTGCAGCCGCTCGATGCGCACGTCGCGGTCTCGCCCAATGATGCGGCCCGGCGGCGGGCATACTTCATGGACGCGCAGTCGTCGTTCTCCGACGCGCCCCGGTCTGCGCTCGACTACAGCTATGATGAGCCGGTCGCGGCGCCGCGCCAGCGCCGCCCGATGCCCGGCCTGTTCTCGGTGATCATCTCCGCCGTCGCGCTGATGAGCATGGCGTGGGTCGAGGAGGCCCGCACGCGCGAGATGGTCGTGCTGCGCGCCACGCCGGCGGTCGCTACTGCGGAGCTTTCCAGCCCGGCCAGCGTAGACCCGTCGGAGCTCAACCCAGCCGAACTGGCCGACGCGCGCTAAAGCGCGATCGGCTCAGGTTGCAGATCTGAGCCGGGAAATTGCGCGACAAACAAGCAGCCTACATCCGTCGCGCGCGGCGCAGCTCCAGCGCCATCAGGTGCGAGAGCGCGGGATAGAGCGCGGAGTAGAGCGCCAGCGCCACGCCGTAGAAGCCCTCCCTGCGCCCCCTCCGCGAGACGTAGGATTTCCAGAACCGCGAGAAAAATCGCCGCGCGGTCTTCGTCACCGAGGGGATCGCGTTCTGCTCGACCATGTCCTCGGCCGCGAGCCGGCAGTAGCGCAGCAGCCGCGCGTACATGTCCGGCAGGTCGCGATAGACGTGATGGATCATCCGGGCATGGAGCTTCATCACCTCGGGCGGATGCTGCACCGGCGGATGCAGGCGCCCATGGCCCCAGACCTTGGTGTGGCTCGGGAACAGGCAGCGCTTGCCGCCGACGCCGTTGTAGGCGCCCCAGCCGTGCGTGATCGGTTTGTGACCGATGCGGTTGTCGAACGGGATGAACACGCCGCCGGCCGGGCGTGTGGCGAGCGCGGCGCGGATTTCTGTGGCGAGGTCCGGCGGACAGCGTTCGTCTGCATCGATTTCCAGCGTGTAGTCGCTCGTACAGGCGTCGAGCCCCGCATTGCGGCGTGGCCCCTCGATCTCCCAGGCGCCTTCGAGAAGTTTCGCGCCGACGCGCTCGGCGATCGCCTTTGAGCCATCGGTGCAGCGATCCAGCACGACGACGATTTCATCGGCGAAGCGGACGCTTTCCAGACAATCCGGCAGATCGGCCTCGCCGTTGTGGACGACGATGAGCGCGGTGAGGGTCGGGGCGGGCATGTTGCGCTTGGTTGCCCGCCACCCTTGCGGGGTCAAGGGCTACGGCGACAGCGCCGCCAGCTCGGCCTTCTGCTTCCGCGTCAGCCCGGCGCAGACCTGATCGTAGGAATGCGAAACCAGGCGACGGACCTCCTTGGCCGGCACATCGCCATCCAGCGCGACACTGATCCAGAACCGCTTGTCCAGATGCGAGCGATGGCCGACGCCGGTGTATTGCCCGCGCAGGACTTCAGCGAGATGCGGATCGCACTTCAGGACGACGAACTCCTCGTCGCGCACCGAGAGGATGGCGAACATCTTTCCCATCACCTTGTAGAGCACCACGATGGGGGTGCTGCCCCGCGGCGCCGTCATGGGTTCGGCGACGGCGCCGGGCATAGCGTCGAGGATGGTCTGCAACGCGATGGTGCGACGGCCGAGGGTCATTCCGCGACCCTAAATTGGGTGGTGGCGCACGCCTAGCCGCCCTTCCCGCTCCGCACCCACCGCACAGCCGGATCGTTGAAATCAACGATGTCGGCCAGTTCGTAGATGTTGGGATAGCCGTAGCCGTAGAGGTTGATGAACGTCGGCACGTTGAGCGCGAGGCGGACGCTCTTCACCGCGACGGGCGCGACGTCGTTAGAGAAGTTGTTGTTGCAGTAGATCAGGATGCGCCGGTTGCGATCCGGCCCGAGGGCGGCGACGAGGCTCTCGGCGGTGAAGTCCGTGAACGGCAGGTTGATGGCGCCGTCGATGTGACCCCGCGCGAAAGCGGTGGCCGAACGGGCGTCGAGGATCAGCGTGTTGCCTTCCCGCGCCATCGTCTTGAACTGCGCGAGCGGAACGCGACGGGCTTCCCGGTACGGGCCGAGATCGGCGGTGAGCGCCGCGAAGCCCTGGTAGTCGATCTGCGGATTGGAGGAGACCCGCGGCCTGGCGGCGGCGAAGGGCGCGACCGCCAGCGCGGCCATCGCCAGGGCAAGTGTCCAGATCACAAACCGCTTCATCGTCTTCCCTCCATGATGGGAGGAGGCTCCCGAAGCGTGGCGGGAGTTGGGCGTTCCCGGATGCGCCGCCGACGCATCCGGGAAGCCTGGCCTCAAGCGATGTCGGTGGTCCGGTCTGCACTCTGGCGTTCATGCATCCAGCCTGGATACTCGCGCGGCAGCGCCGACACCGTGTCGAGCGCCTGCATGTCTTCCTTCGACAGCTTCACTTCGGTGGCGGCGATGTTCTGTGCGAGTTGCTCCGGCGTTTTCGCGCCGATGATCACGCTCGTCACCCACGGCTTGTGCAGCAGCCACGCCAGCGCAACGGCGGCGACCGTGGTCTCCCGCTTGTCGGCCATCGGCCTCATCGCGTCGATGCAGTTGAAGCCGCGCTCCTTGTCCACGGGCGGGAAATCGAATGTGGTGCGCCGGCCATCGTTGGGGCCGCCGCCGGTGCGTTGGTACTTGCCGGAGAGGAAGCCGCCCGCAAGCGGGCTCCACGGCAGGATCGCGAGTTGCTGATCCGCACACAGCGGCGCCACTTCCCGCTCCAGATCGCGCCCGGCGATGGTGTAGTACATCTGCGCCGACTCAAAGCGCGCGAGGTTCTGCTTTGCGGAAATGCCAAGCGACTTGGCGATCTGCCAAGCGGCCAGATTGCACAATCCGATGTAGCGCACGCGCCCGGACTTCACGATGTCGTCCAGCGCGCCGAGGGTTTCCTCCAGCGGCGTGATCGGATCGAAGCCGTGGATCTGGTAGAGATCGATGTGATCCATATCGAGCCGCTTGAGGCTCGCATCGACCGCATCAAACAGGTGCTTGCGCGACAGACCCCAGGTGTTGTGGGACTTCTGCCGTCGCGCGTGCGCGGCTTGTGCCGCCTCCACGCTCATGCCGTGCGCCATTGCCGGCGAAAAAAACCGGCCGAATGCCTTGGTGGCGATCACCACCTCGTCGCGGCCGACGCCGAGGTTTTTGATCGACTGGCCAAGAATGCTCTCCGACAAGCCGCTGGAGTAGACGTCGGCGGTGTCGAAGAAGTTGACGCCGGCTTCGAACGCGCCGCTGACGAGGGCGTCGGCGGGCTCCTGCTGCAGCGCGCCGATCACCTTCCAGAAATCGTCACCGCCGAACGTCATCGTGCCGAGGCACACTTCCGAGACGACGAGGCCGGTGCGGCCGAGCTTGCGGTAGCGCATGTGGTTCTCCTGATGTCCCCTGCCCCGCCAGGACGTGGAAAGAATGGCGGCGGGAAGAACGATGTTGAGCAATGTCAGGGTGCGGGCCGCAGGGCCCGGGCGAAGACGAGTGAAGGCTAAAGCAAAAATTCTGTTTTTGCCACGTGTTGAACTCAAATCCGCCGGTGCCGATACAAGCGTCCTGTCAAAGCGCAGGCGAGCTCACGCGCCGCAAGGTGAGATTGATCCGTCCGCCGCCGGGGATCAGGCGCGAGGTTCCCGTCATCACGCGATCGATGCCGTGAAAACAGCGCCGAGACCTACCGGCGAGCACCACGACATCCCCCGATGACACTCGAAACGACCGCGTGGGATCGCCGCGCTTCTCACCGCCGACACGAAACAGCGCGGTATCGCCCAGCGAGACCGACAGCACCGGCGCGTCCTTCGCCACTTCATCGGCATCCACGTGCAGGCTCATGCGCGCGCCATCGCGGTAGAGATTGACCAGGCAGGCCTCCGGCGGCGCGAGGTAGTCCGCGAGCGCCGCCCAAAGGCCAAGCAATGCAGTGGGAATCGGCGGCCACGGGACGCCGGTTTCAGGGTGCGTGGCCTGATAGCGGTAACCGCCCGCCTGATCGGTTACCCAGCCGAGCGGCCCGAGGTTGGTCATCCGCACGCTCATGGGCGCGCCGGTACGCGGCAGGCGCGGTGTGTAGAACGCCGCCCGCTCCTCCGCCTTCAGCACGGCGGCGACCAGCGCCTCCTGCGCCGCGCGATCAAGGCAGGCCGGGTAGAACCGCAGGCCATCGGCGTGCGTCAGAAGCTGGCTGGCGTTAGGACTATATTCCACTTGTCGACCCTGCACCTCCGTCGTGGAGAAATCCGATCCCGCCCCCGCCGTCCACTCCCGGGTGTCGCGATGCCCGGGTCCTTCGCGGGCGCGCCAAACAAGCGCATAGACCGTAGGTGAATTCGTCTTGTGAGCCCGCATGGGCTTCCCATATGACCCCAGAACGCAGCGGTTCGGGCCAATCTTCAAGGATGGGCCGGACTGCCGCAAAACCCATGGGACACGGCGCCCGCTTCGGGATGGAACCGGCGCTGAAGATCAGGTCGGTTCGCGAAGGCCGTGTCGCCGCAGAATGAAAGAGGGCTTGTAGAGATGAGCAAAGTGATCGGGATCGACTTGGGCACGACCAACTCGTGCGTCGCCATCATGGAAGGTGGCGCCCCCAAGGTGATCGTGAATGCCGAAGGCGCACTGACGACGCCATCGGTCGTGGCCTTCCCGGAATCCGGCGAGCGCCTGATCGGTGTTTCCGCGCGAAACCAAGCCATCACCAACCCCCAATTCACCTTCTCCGCCATCAAGCGCCTGATCGGCCGCACCTTCGATGATCCGGTGACCAAGAAGGACATCGCTCTTGTCCCCTACAAGATCGTGAAGGCGCCGAACGGCGACGCTTACGTGCAGGGCCGCGACAAGGCGTATGCGCCGGCGGAAATCTCCGCGTTCGTGCTACAGAAGATGAAAGAGTCTGCGGAAGCCTATCTGGGCGAGACGGTCGAAAAGGCCGTCATCACCGTTCCCGCGTACTTCAACGACGCCCAGCGCCAGGCGACCAAGGACGCCGGCCGCATCGCGGGCCTTGAGGTGCTGCGCATCATCAACGAGCCGACGGCGGCGGCGCTCGCCTACGGCCTCGACAAGACCCAGCAGAACAAGACCATCGCGGTCTACGACCTCGGCGGCGGCACGTTCGACGTCTCGGTGCTTGAGATCGGCGACGGCGTATTCGAGGTGCGCTCCACCAACGGCGACACGTTCCTCGGCGGCGAGGACTTCGACAGTCGGATCGTCACCTACATCGCCGACGAGTTCAAAAAGCAGCACGGCATCGATCTCAGAGGCGACCCGCTCGCGCTACAACGTCTGCGAACTAAGGCAGAAGAGGCAAAGAAGGAGCTGTCCACTACGACGGAATACACGCTCAATGAAGCGTTTATCACCATGGACATGAACACGCGCCAGCCGATCCACCTGAACATGAAGCTGACGCGCGCGAAGTACGAAGCGCTCGTGGAAGATCTCGTCCAGCGCACGCTGGAGCCGTGCAAGTCGGCGCTGAAGGACGCGGGCCTCTCGGCCGGGCAGATCCAGGAAGTCGTCCTCGTCGGCGGCATGACGCGGATGCCGCGCGTGCAGCAGGTGGTGAAGGAATTCTTCGGGCGCGAGCCGCACAAGGGCGTGAACCCGGATGAAGTCGTCGCCGTCGGCGCGGCCATCCAGGCCGGCGTGCTGCAGGGCGATGTGAAGAACGTCGTGCTGCTCGACGTCACCCCCCTCTCGCTCGGCATCGAGACGCTTGGCGGCGTGTTCACGCGCTTGATCGAACGCAACACCACGATCCCGACGAAGAAGAGCCAGATCTTCTCCACCGCCGAAGACAACCAGCAGGCAGTGACCATCCGCGTGTTCCAGGGCGAGCGCGAAATGGCGGCCGACAACCGCCCGCTCGGCCAGTTCGACCTCGTCGGCATTCCGTCGGCGCCGCGCGGCATGCCGCAGATCGAAGTGACGTTCGATATCGACGCCAACGGCATCGTGTCGGTCGGCGCCAAGGACAAGGCGACCAACAAGGAACAGTCGATGCGGATCCAGCCTTCGGGCGGGCTCTCCGAGGCCGACATCCAGCGCATGGTCAAGGAAGCCGAAGAGCATGCCGGCGAGGACAAGGAGCGCCGCGAACTCATCGAAGCGAAGAACTCGGGCGAAGCCACGATCCACAATGTCGAGCGCCAGCTCGCTGAAAACGGCGACAAGCTGAACGCCGCCGACAAACAGGCCATCGAAAACGCCGTGCAGGCGCTGAAGGACGTGCTGCCGAACGACAACATGAGCGACATCGCCGCCAAGACGCAGGCGCTGGTGCAGGCGTCGATGAAGATCGGCGAAGCCCTGTACGCCGGCAAAGGCGGCGGTGGTGATGACGACGGCTCCGGTGGCGATGACGGCGTGGTCGACGCCGAGTTCGAGGAAGTCGACGGCCAAAGCAAGAAGAGCGCGTAACTGATATAGGCCCCGGCTGACACCGGGGCCTCACACCGGCGGCCATAAGTTCGATGACCACGCGCGACTACTACGAAATTCTCGGTGTACAGCGGAACGCGGACGCGGCGACGATCAAGTCGTCGTACCGTCGGCTGGCGATGGACTGCCATCCTGACCGGCATGGCGGTTGCACCGACAAGGAAGCCAGGTTCAAGGCGATCAGCCAGGCCTATGACGTGCTCAAGGACCCGCA
>JANNVF010000050.1:0-6077 GCA_031414315.1 Hyphomonadaceae bacterium
GGCTTCCGTCGTCGGCTCGCTGTAATTCGCGCCGCCCTCAGACCCGACTCCCGCGACTGCACTGGCTCGCAAGCGCACGTCCAACCCTGCAATCAGCTCGAGTCGCGTTTCAAACAGGCGTTTCCCGAGCGGCGCGCCCGCAACACCGTCCGTCGCTGCAAAGTTCTGGCTGAAGTACTCCAAGTTCCGGCAAAAGTCGAACACGCAGAAATGCCGCTTGTCCACGCCCGGGCCAAACAAGTCGGGACAGAGCCGCGTCCCGCGGCCAAGCATTTGCCAAAACTTCGTCTTGGAGCGCACGATCTTGAAGAAGACCAGGTTCACGACCTCGGGCACGTCGATGCCCGTGTCGAGCATGTCGACCGAGAGCGCGATGTGCGGCGCTTTCTCTCTGTTCGAAAAATCGTCGATCAGGCTCTGCGCGTACTCGTTCTCAAACGTGATGACGCGCGCGAACGCGCCTTTCAGATGCGCGTCGTGGAATGCGCGGGTGGTGTAGAGGATCGGGCGCCGGCCCGTCCGCTGCTCGACGGTGTCGAGATAGATGTCGATTTCGCGCGCCACGTTGACGATCTGAGCGCCTTGCCGGCACGGCCCCATGTGTTCGAGATCGACCGCCGGCGGCAGCGCATCGGCGTCGCGCGGCGCCACGCCGATGAAGTGGGCGGCTTGCAGCGCGCCGGAACGACAGAGCGTGAAGAAGTGATAGGCGCCGCGCTTCAGGCCTGCTTCTCCCGCGCCGCGCCAGTGCGCCTTGAACATGGGATCGACGTAGTCGCCGCCTTCGCTGGCCTTGATGTAGGCGAAGCGGATGTCGGTGGCCGCGAGCGCATGCCAGTCCACGTCGCCCTGATGGCGCGACACGTCCACGCCCTGCACGTACCTGTCCGCCCACGGCGACCAGAAGCCGGTGACGATCGCGCCACCGACGCACGCCAGCGCGAGCGCCACAAGCAATGCCGGGATGCGCCAGCTTTTCACGCTGCAATCCCCAGCGCCGCGTGCAGCGTGCGCAGCGCTTCAAGCGCATCCTGCCCGGCCATAACGAACTGGTCGACGCCCGCCGCGCGCAGCGCCGCTTCCTCTGCGGGCTTGCCCGCGTACACGACCCAAACGCAGCCCGCGGCCTTCAGCGCGGTCGCGGCGGCGCCGGCCTCCGTCGCGTAGCGCGCGTCCGCGCCGGTCAGCACCGCGACGGTCGCGCCGCTTGCGGTGAACGCGGCCACGCACGCGGTCTTGCCCGCGTGCTCTGCGTCGGAGCCGATCGCATCGACGCCGCCGGCGCCGAACAGGTTTTTCGCGAAGTTCGCGCGCGGGCTGAACTCCGCGAGCGGGCCGAGGTTGGCGAAGTAGACGCGCGCCTTCGCGGCTTCGCCCTTGTCGCGGAGCGCCTCGAAAGGTTCGGCCCAGCGGATGGGGGTGAGGATTGGCGCGGGGCCAGTACCGCCGGCTTCAGCCGGCAACACCGGGCCGGCTAAAGCCGGCGGTACGGACAACACCGCCGGAAGCGCCGCGCCCAACAACGGGAAGTCCGTGATCCCCGTGATGCTTTCGCGCCGCGTGGCGATCGCCTTCTCGCGCTTGGTGCGGACGGCTCCGATCTGCTTTTGCAATTCACCCGCCCGCAGCGCCGCGACGATGCCGCCCTGCGCCTCGATCGCCTGCATCAGTTGCCACGCGCTTTCCGCCAGATCGTGCGTCAGCTTCTCCACAAACCAGGCGCCGCCGGCGGGATCGATCACGCGGCCGAGGTTGCTCTCTTCCATGAGGATGAGTTGCGTATTGCGCGCCATCCGCCGTGCGAAGGGCGTAGGCCAGCCGAGCGCTTCGGTGAGCGGCAGCACGGTGATCGCCTGCGCGCCACCAACGGCAGCGGCGAATCCAGCAGCAGTCGTGCGCAGCATGTTCGTCCACGGGTCGTGCCGGGTCATCATGCGCCGTGATGTCACCGCATGCAGCCGCGCCGCGCGCGATTCCGCCTTCACGCCGGACGCCTCGAGCACGCGTGCCCACGTCAGACGCAGCGCGCGCAACTTGGCGGTCTCCACCAGCACGTCGGGACCGACCGAGAGCGTGATCGCGATCGCACGCGCCGCTTCGTCCACGTGCAGTCCCGCATGGGTCAGCGCGCGCAGGCTGGCGATGCCGCTGGTCAGCGCGACGGCGATCTCCTGCGCTTCGGAGCCGCCCGCTTCATGGACCGGCCGCGCGTCCGCGCGCAGCCAAGTGGCATAGGCGAACTTGTCGCGATGGCTGGTGGCGAAGGTTGCTGCTGCGGGGAACGCGTCGTCGTCCATCACGCCGGTGCGCATCAGCACGCCGACCGGATCGATGTCGAAGCCCGGGGTCGCGGCTGCCTCGCCCACGTCGCCCAGATATTCCGCCAGCAGGCGCGCGGCTTCGACGCCGAACGCGCCCGCGTCGAGCGCGATGGGCGCGAGATCGACGAGTACGCCGTCAAGCGCCGCCTTCATCGTCTCCGCGTCGGTAATCGCCACGCCGTGTGCGCCGGCGGGATCGATCACGAGCTCGATGGCTGACACGCCCGCGTCGAGATCGGCGAGGATTTCGGCGTTCGACTGTGTGGGGTCAGGGTGTGCGAAGCGCTGGCGCACGTGCCACGGCTGGAACGGATCAAGCGCCGCGAGCGGACCGCGCGTGAACGGCGCGTGGCCGGGCAGGCCGGCCGCATCCTTGCCGCTCGGGAAATCGGCTTCGCGGTACAGCGGCGAAAGCGGCACGCCATCGGCGGTGCGGCCCACCAGTTTTTCCCACGGCGCGCCCTTCAGCGCGGCCTCGGCGAGCTTGCGCCAGCGGGCTTCGTCCTGGTCGGGAAAATCGGTCGCGAAGGGGTGGGGGGAGGCGTCCTTGGTCATGAGGCGGACATGAGGCGCGCACCGCCCGATGCGTCAAGCCGGATGCTTGGCGGAGGCGGCGAAAGCGCCTACGTTCCATGCTGATTTGAGGAGCCGTCGATGGCTGACGCACAGGCAGTTCCCTCCGGTGACCACGTCCGCCCACTGGAGGCGCTGCGCGCGCTCCGGGTGCTGTTTGCTAACATGGAAGACACCGCGCAGGTGTTCCGCTTCATCGACGCGATGGCGGGCAAGACGCGCGGCGCGGCCTACGAACGCACGAAGACGACCGACGCCGGGCGCGCTCTGCTGGCGGCGCGGCCCAGCCTGCTCGCTACGCTATCGGACCGGGACCGGATGCAGGCGCTGCCGCTCGGCTCGCTGGGACGCACGTATTACGATTTCACCTACGGCGAGAACCTGACGGCGGATGGTCTCGTGGCGGCCAGCGAGGAAGGCGGTGGGCGACCGCAACGGTCGGAAGAGGGCACGTGGTTCGGCTGCCGCATGCGCGACCAGCACGATCTCTGGCACGTCGTCAGTGGCTACGGCCGCGAAGGTTTCGGCGAACTCAACCTGCTGGCGTTCACCCACGCGCAGACGCGCAACCGCGGCGTCGGGGTCATCGTGCTGTTCGGCATGCTGAAGTGGATGCGCATGGCGCCGCGCATGCCGACGTTCTCGGCGGTGCGCGAGGCGCGTCGGCGGGGTCGCGCGTGCGCCTGGCTGGCGGAGCAGCACTGGGAAGGCATGCTGGCGATGCCGCTGGCGGACGTGCGCCGCCAGCTCAAGATCACGCCCGCGCCGGTCTATGAGCGCGCGCTCAGTGGGGCGCGCCAGATCGAGGCGCTGATGACGGCGCAGACCGCCGCCGCGTAGGGCGGATGGAGCGGGGCGTAATCCGCCCTACGTGCTTTGCCTGTTGCGCTGAAGACGGGTAGTTTTTCGAAGAGCTTTTCGCTTCCGTAAGGGGAACTTCATGGCGCTGCCGCCCGTGCTTCAAAACCTGCGCATCCCGGTCGTGGGATCGCCGCTGTTCATCGTGTCCGGCCCGGAGCTCGTGATCGCGCAGTGCAAGGCGGGCGTGGTCGGATCGTTCCCGTCGCTCAACGCGCGCCCCGGCCCGGTGCTGGAGGAATGGCTGCAGCGGATCAAGGACGAGCTCGCCGAGCACGATGCGTCGAACCCGGCGCACAAGGCCGCGCCCTACGCGGTCAACCAGATCGTGCACAAATCCAACGATCGCCTCGAGCACGACGTCGAGATGTGCGTGAAGTACAAGGCGCCGGTGGTGATCACCTCGCTCGGCGCGCAGCCGTGGCTGAACGAGGCGATCCATTCCTATGGCGGCATCGTGTTGCACGACATCATCTCCATCGCGCACGCCAAGAAAGCGCTGGAGAAGGGCGCCGACGGTTTGATCGCGGTGTGCGCCGGCGCGGGCGGACATGCTGGCGCGCTTTCTCCCTTTGCGCTCGTGCAGGAAATCCGCGAGTTCTTCGACGGGCCGCTGCTGGTCTCCGGCGCTATCGCCAACGGCCGCGCCGTGCTCGCCGCGCAGGCGATGGGCGCCGACCTCGGCTACATCGGCTCGGCATTCATCGCCACGAAAGAGGCCAACGCGCCGCAGGGCTACAAGGACATGATCGTCGACAGCCGCGCCGAGGACATCGTCTATTCGAACCTGTTCACCGGCGTGCACGGCAACTATCTGAAGCCGTCGATCATCAACGCCGGCATGGACCCGAACAATCTGCCGGAATCCGATCCCTCGAAGATGAACTTCGGCTCCGGCGGCAACACCGAGAAGAAGGCCTGGAAGGACATCTGGGGCTGCGGTCAGGGCATCGGCGCGCTCAAGGAAGTGCCGAGCGTGGCGGACTACGTGGACCGGCTGGAGCGCGAGTATCTCGCCGCAAAGCGGGGATTGCTGGAGGGGCAATCCCACACCCGCGTCGCGGCGGAATAATTTCAGAACTGCTTGCACAGCAACGTTTTCGTGCCTGACCACCCGTGGACTGACGGCTGGAAACGCACGCCAATCCGGTTGAGTCCTGACCGGCCGTAATCTCCTCGCATCAACCAGCGAGGAGCACATGACAGACAATCCCACCCAGCAGGCCGCACAGGGCACGACGCCGCTTAGTTCGCTGACGCTGCGCGGCGCCGTGTCCATGGCGATCGCGTTCGGCATTTCGCGCCTCGGCGTCGAGCTGCCGGAAGGCGCGCCGCAGGCCATCGCCGAAGCCGCCACGCAACTCGTGTTCTACGTCGGACTCATCGCCGTCGGCGTCGGACGCGCGCGCGCCCGCGGCCCCATCGCCTGACCTCAATTCAACCTGGAGATGACCATGACACGCCATCCTTTGCGCGCGCTCCTGCTTGCGCTCGCGCTCTCTGCAACGCCTGCCTGTGCGGCGTTGCAGACACCGAAGTTCGAAAACCCCATGGCGGCGGCGCAAACCGCCGACCAGAAAGCCTACGCGCTGCTCGCCAGCTACGCGGCCGTGCTGGAGGAAGCGACCGACCTCGTCGCCGATCCGGCGTTGCCCGCTGCATTCAAGCGGTCGCTGATCCGCGCCGAAGCGGTCGCCACGCCGGCGGCGGAGACGCTGCGCATCGCGTTCGTCGGCTATCTGCGCGCCCGCGCGGACTACGCGGCGGTGACATCCGATCGGCCGAAAGCCGAACGCACCGCCGCAGCGCTGGCCATCGCCGCCGTGCGTCTCGACGAGGCGCTCACCGCCGCGCGCGCGCCGTTTTCGGCCTTCGCCGCGCTCACTCAACGCACATCCTGAAGGAGATCCCCATGCATGCCCTCATTCTGCAATTGCAACTTCTGCTCGCCGCCCTCGGCGCGCTGTTGCCGCTGATCCCGGAGGCGAGCCGCGCGCGCATCGCGGGCCTGTTCGACCTCGCGGGGCAGGCCTTGCGCATTGGCGACAGCGCCGCCGCGCAGGCCGATGATCTCGCCATCAAGCTCGCCATCATCCGCGCCGATGTGGAGCGCATGGCCGCCAGCGGCGTGCCGGTGACCCCCGACCGCATCGACGAAGCATTCGAACGCGTCGCGGCGGCGAGCCGCGCGTTCCGTCTGGCGGCGGGGGAGGTGGCTTAACGCGTAGCAGTTGGTTGTTGTGGGCGATGTGGTGCTATCGTCGCCGCGTCGCCCACAACGGACCAACGACCATGCAGCAATTCGTGCTCAAAGGCGCCGATGGC
>JANNVF010000051.1:0-17893 GCA_031414315.1 Hyphomonadaceae bacterium
TTGATTGGCGTGCATGATGCGTTGCTGCCATCTGCACGGAGACTTCGAATGCTGAAAGAGTTCCGCGATTTCGCCATGCGCGGCAACGTTGTCGATCTCGCCGTCGGCGTGATCATCGGCGCGGCGTTCGGCACGATCGTCAGTTCGCTGGTCGATGACATCATCATGCCGCCGATCGGCATGGCGCTGGCCGGCATCGATTTCGCCAAGCTCGCGTGGGTGCTGCAGCCCGCATCCGTCGGCGCCGACGGGACCGAGCACGCCGCTGTGGCTGTCGCCTACGGCAAGTTCCTCAACGCGTGTATCAAGTTCACGATCGTGGCGTGGGTGCTGTTCCTGATCATCAAGGGCATGAACAGCATGAAGAAGAAGGAAGAAGCCGCGCCGACGGCCGCGCCTGCCGAAGACATCGTGCTGCTGCGCGAGATCCGCGACGCGCTGAAGAAGTAGCGACGACGACCATGCGTATCGTGCTCGCCGACGCCGGCCTCGCCTTCGACGGGCTGACGCCGCGCGAGCGTCCGCTGGGCGGCGCGGAAAGCGCGTTCGTGGCGCTGGCCGAAGCGCTCGCAGCGGAAGGCGCGGAGGTGCACGCCTTCGCGAAAGATGCGCGCCGGATGTCCCACAACAGCGTCACCTGGAAACCGGTCGGCGGTCCTTGGCCGCGCAAGGTCGATCTGCTGATCGCCAACCGCAGCCCACGCCTGATCTCGGCGCCGATCGACGCGCGCAAACGCGTGTTCTGGCTGCACAACCCCGCGCAGTTCCTGTCCAAGCCGCGCTACCTCTGGCCGATCCTGACCCGCCGGCCGACGCTGGTGTTCGCTGGCCCGTCGCACGCCTCCACCGCGCCGGCGTGGCTGCCGGGCCGCCGCGTGCTCATTCCACTCGGCGTCGAGACGCCGTTCCTGACGACCGAGCGCACCCCCGGCGCGCCGCCGCCGCGCGCGATGTTCACGTCGAACCCGATGCGCGGGCTGTCTTCGCTGCTGTTGTTGTGGCGCGACGTGATCCAGCCCGCCACGCCAAACGCGGAGCTGCACGTGTTCGCCGGCCCCGCCGTCTACGCCGAGACCGGGCAGAAAGCCGCCGCCATGCGCGCGGCGCTCGCGGATGCTGAAGCGCTGCGCGGGTTCGGCGTCATCGTGCGCGAACCGACGCCGAAGGAGGCGCTGGCCCGGGAACTCGGCGCGGCGCGCGTGCTGCCCTACCTCGGCGATCCCGGCGAGACGTTCTGCCTGGCGGTCGCGGAGGCGCAGGCGATGGGCGTGCCCGCCGTCGTGCGCCCGATCGGCGCGGTCGGCGAGCGGGTAGAGCACGGCCGCACGGGCTTCGTGGAGCGCGATCACGCCGCCTTCGCCGCCGGCGCTATCCGGCTGCTGCGCGAGGACCCGTTGTGGGAGAGCATGTCCGCCGCCGCCATGGCCGGACGCGCGGCGCGCGCCTGGTCGCACGCCGCCAAGGCTTTCGCCGCGCTCGCGCGGTGACTACGTAGGGTGATGGTGGAAGCGAAGATCTGCGGCCTCAACGACCCCGCCGGCGTGGCCGCCGCGCTGGGGGGCGAGGCGCGCTACCTCGGCTTCGTGTTCTTCGCGAAGAGCCCCCGCAACGTCTCCCCCGAGCGCGCCGCCGCGCTGGCCGCGCCTGCCGCCGGGCGCGCCGACACCGTGGCCGTCACCGTCGACGCCGACGATGAAACGCTGGCGATGATCGCCGCCACACTCCGGCCCGACTGGATCCAGCTGCACGGCCGCGAGGACCCCGCCCGCGCCGCCGCCGTCCGCAGGTACGCCCGCAAGGGCGTCAACAAGGCGATCGGCGTGGCCCGCGCCGAGGACTTCGCCGCCGCCGACCGCTTCACCACCGCCGTCGACGCCCTGATGTTTGACGCCAAGGCGCCCGACGGCGCAGCCCTGCCCGGCGGCAACGGCGCGGCGTTCGACTGGCAGATGCTGACGGGCCGGCGGTTCGAACGGCCGTGGTTCCTGTCGGGCGGGCTGACGCCGGAGAATGTCGCTGAAGCCGTGCGCGCAAGCGGCGCAGGCGCGGTGGATGTCTCCTCTGGCGTGGAAAGCGCCCCCGGCGTAAAGGACCCCCTGCGCATCGCGCGCTTCCTCGCCGCCGCCCGCTCCCCAATCTAGACGACGCAAAATCCCATGGACGCTCGACGCAACTGGCGTGACCTGCCCGACGCGCAGGGCAAATTCGGCCCCTATGGTGGCCGCTTCGTCCCTGAAACGCTGATGCCGCTCGTGCTCGATCTGGAGCGCGCGTACGCCGAGGCGCAGGCCGACCCGGCGTTCCACGCCGAGATGGACGTGCTGCTGCGCGACTACGTCGGCCGGCCCTCGCCGATGTATTTCGCCGAACGCCTGACGCAGCACTACGGCGGCGCGAAGATCTACTTCAAGCGTGACGAGCTCAATCACACCGGCGCGCACAAGATCAACAACTGCCTCGGCCAGATCCTGCTGGCGCGGCGGATGGGCAAGACACGGATCATCGCGGAGACCGGCGCGGGCCAGCACGGCGTGGCGTCCGCGACGGTGTCGGCGCGGTTTGGGTTTCCGTGCGTGGTCTACATGGGCGCCGTGGACATCGAGCGGCAGAAGCCGAACGTGTTCCGGATGAACCTGCTGGGTGCCGAAGTGCGGCCGGTGACGTCGGGCGGCGCGACGCTGAAGGACGCGATGAACGAGGCGCTCCGGGACTGGGTCACCAACGTGGGCGACACGTTCTACATCATCGGCACCGCCGCCGGCCCGCATCCGTATCCGATGATGGTGCGCGATTTTCAAAGCGTGATCGGCAAGGAAGCGCGCGAACAGATCCTTGAGCGCGAGGGCCGCCTGCCCGACGCGGTCGTTGCGTGCATCGGTGGCGGATCGAACGCCATCGGCCTCTTCCACCCGTTCATCGAAGATGAAGGCGTGCAGCTGATCGGCGTGGAGGCGGCGGGCGAAGGCCTCGACGTCTACAATCGCCACGCCGCCGCGCTGAACGGCGGCAAGCCCGGCGTGCTGCACGGCAACCGCACGTATCTGCTGCAGGACGATGAAGGCCAGATCCTCGAAGGCCACTCGATCAGCGCGGGCCTCGATTATCCGGGCGTTGGGCCCGAGCACTCGTACCTGAAGGATTCCGGCCGCGCGCAGTATCTCTCCGCCACCGACGACGAAGCGCTCGACGCCTTCAAACTCTGCGCCGAAATCGAAGGCATCATCCCCGCCCTCGAACCCGCGCACGCGCTCGCCCGCGTCGGCGACATCGCGAAGGAACTGGGCCCGAACGGGCTCATCGTGATGAACATGTGCGGCCGCGGCGACAAGGACATCTTCACGGTGGCGGACGCGCTGGGGAAGAAGATTTGAGAGCCGCCATCACTTGCGCGTTTGTGTTGCTTTTGTTGGCCACCGCTCATTCGTCGGCCGAAACCCCGATCCTGCCCGGCATATTCGATTTCTCGGCAGCACCCGGTTCCAGGATTCAAGATCACTGCCAAGTTTCGGTCTTCAAACCACCCGAAGGAACGCCGTGTGTAGAGTTCCCAATTCGCGACACTGAAACGATCATGACCGAATACCGCAGTCGTTTGGTTCAGACAGGCTGGTCCGAGGAGCGACAGTTGGCAGGTGATGTGGTGATTTCGATGTATCGCCGGAGAGACACTCAATCGGAGTGCGAACTTTCGTTTCACCCCGCTGTCTTCACGAAGTTTCCGGTGAACTATATGGCGCTGGAAGCAAAGGGGCCGACGGCGCTGCAAGAGTTTCAGAGCGATCCTCAAAACCTCAACGCATTCATTTTCAACGTGGACCGCTACTGCGGTAAATCCGGGCAATGACGTCCCGCATCTCCACCCGCTTCGCCGCGCTCAAAGCTGAAGGCCGCGCTGGCCTCATCGTCTACGTGATGGCGCACGACCCTGACGAGAAAACCGCGCTCGAAATCCTGCAAACCCTCCCCGCCGCCGGCGCGGACCTCATCGAGATCGGCTTCCCGTTCTCCGATCCGATGGCCGAAGGCCCCTCCATCCAGAAGGCGTCCGAGCGCGCGCTCAAGGCCGGCGGCTCGCTCAGGGGAACCCTGGAGCTGGTTCGCCGGTTCCGGGAGGGGGACGCAGAGACCCCGGTGATCCTGATGGGCTACGCCAACCCGGTCGAGCAGATGGGCGCGGGCGCCTTCGCCGCTGCCGCAAAAAGCGCCGGGGCCGATGGCGCGATCATCGTCGACCTGCCCCCCGAGGAGGACATCGATGTCCGTACAGCCCTTGGCGGCCAAGGACTGTCTCTCATCCGTCTCGCCACCCCCACCACCGATGACGCAAGGCTGCCCATCGTTCTCGAAGGGGTTACGGGTTTTCTTTATTACGTGTCTGTGACAGGCGTGACCGGCGGTCAGGCCATCGGCGTAGCGGCGGCTGAGGCGGCCGTGGCCCGGCTCAAGCGGGCGACCGACCTGCCGGTGGCGGTCGGGTTCGGCGTGCGGGACGTGGCGGCGGCTTCGGCCATGGCGCGCGTCGCGGACGCGGTGGTGGTAGGATCGGCGTTCGTGGACGTGATCGCGAAAGCGTCCGCAGCCGGCGAACCGGTGGCCGCTGCGGTGGCCGCGAAAGTGAGAGAACTGTCCGAGGCGGTGCGCGGCGCGCGCGTCTCGAAATAGGACCTGGCAGGAACCGACGGCATGAGCACGAACTCCTGGTGGCACAACGTTGTCCCACGCGGCTTCCAGAAGAAGCCCGAAGGAGAACTGCCGCCGAAAAAGGACGCACGTCTCGAAAAGGACGAGCACCTCTACGTCAAATGCCCACAGACCGGAGAGCTGCTGCCGCGCGATGAAGTCGAGGCCGCGCACTGGGTGACGCCGTCGGGCTTTCACATGCGCATCGGGCCTGAGCCGCGCTTCAAAAGCCTGTTCGACGGCAAGTGGGCGCTCATCCCGCTGCCAAAGGTTCAGGCGGACCCGCTGAAGTTCAAGGACGACAAACGCTACGTCGACCGCCTCAAGGCCGCGCGCACCAAGACCGCGCGCGAAGACTGCATGCTGGCGGCGGCCGGCAAGATCGGCGGCCAGAAGGCTGTCGTTCTGGTGCAGGATTTCGAGTTCATGGGCGGCTCGCTCGGCATGGCCGCCGGTGAGGCGTTCATCGTCGCCGCCGAAACCGCCGTGCGCCGCAGCGCCGCGCTTGTTGTCGCCACTGCCAGCGGCGGCGCGCGGATGCAGGAGGGCGTGCTGTCGCTGATGCAGATGCCGCGCACGACGCTCGCTATCCAGGACCTGCACGCGGCGGGCCTGCCTTACATCGTCATTCTCTGCGATCCCACCAGTGGCGGTGTCACCGCGTCGTACGCGATGCTGGGCGATATCCACATCGCCGAACCTGGCGCGATGATTGCGTTTTCCGGTCCGCGCGTGATCGAACAGACCATCCGCCAGAAACTGCCGGAAGGCTTCCAGCGCGCCGAATACCTGCTGGAAAAAGGCATGGTCGACATGGTGATCCCGCGCGGCCAGATGCGCGACACTATTGGCGCCATGCTGTCGATCCTGATGGCGAAGCGCGCCGAAGTGTCCGACGCAGAGCCAGAACTGCCGCTGCCTGAGCCGTCACGCGAGGCGCGCCGCCAGGAGCGCGCCAACGCCAAGCAGCGGCCCAAAGCGGCGGAGTGATCCTGCGGCGCCGATGATCTTCACAGGTTCTGATTCCGTCTCGCGCCGCCTCGCGGAGATCGGCCACGAATTCAACCACGGCATGGCGCTGCAGCTCGATCGCATCGAGACTGCACTCGACGCGCTCGGCAATCCGCACCGGAGACTTCCGCCCGTACTGCACGTCGCCGGCACCAACGGCAAAGGCTCCACCTGCGCGTTCCTGCGCGCGATCGCGGAAGCCGCAGGCCTGCGCGCGCACGTGTTTGCGTCACCGCACCTCATCACGCCGAACGAACGCGTGCGCCTCGACGGCACGCTCGTGTCCGACGCCGCGTTCATCGACGCCATCGACCGCGTCGCCGCCACAGGCCTGACGCTGACCTATTTCGAGGCGATGATGGCGGCGTCGTTCGTGCTGTTCGCCGAAGCGCCTGCCGACGTGCTGGTGCTGGAAGTGGGCCTGGGCGGCCGTTTCGACGCCACCAACGTCATCGCGCAGCCCGCCGCCACGGTGATCGCGCCTATCGACTACGATCACACCGCCATCCTCGGCGACACGCTCACTGCCATCGCTGGCGAGAAGGCCGGCATTCTCCGTCGCGCCGTTCCCGCCGTCATCGCGCGCCAGCCGCAGGCCGCCATGGAGGTGATCGAAGCCAACGCCGAAGCCGTCGGCGCGCGATTGTTTCGCTGCGGCGTGGAGTGGGACTGCTGGCGCGCTAACGGGCGCCTCGCGGTGCAGACGCAGGATCGCTTCCTCGATCTTCCCGCGCCGAGCCTCTTCGGCCCCCACCAGTTCGACAACGCGGGGCTCGCCGTCGCGGCGCTGCTGGCGTGGGGAGATGCGCGCATTGACGACGATGCGTTTGCCTGCGGCGTGACCACCGCGACATGGCCCGCGCGCATGCAGCGCCTCACACACGGCGCGCTTTTCGGCATCACGCACGCCGTCGGGGCCGAGCTCTGGGTGGATGGCGGGCACAATCCGCACGGCGCCCGCGCGCTCGCCGCAACCCTAGGCGAACTGCACGCGTGCGCGCCGCGCCCTGTGGTACTTGTGTGCGGGATGCTGTCGACGAAAGACTCCGCCGGGTTTCTGGCGCCGCTGGCGCCGCACGTCACCGCGCTCGTCGCAACGCCCGTCGCATCATCGGCGGGCCGACCGCCAGACGAGCTCGCCGCCATCGCCAACGCCATCGGGATTCATGCGACAGCCTCGGCTGGTCTCGCCGAGGCTGTGCAGAACGCTGTGTCGGCGACGGCGCAACCGCCGCGCATCCTGATCTGTGGCTCGCTCTATCTTGCCGGCGAAGCGCTGGCGCTCAGTGGCGGCGTCACGTAGCGCCGGTCTCCAGACCGGCATCGGTAGTTCCGCTTGCGCAGCCGGGCCGGTCTGGAGACCGGTGCTACAACGCGAGGATCAGACGTCGACAGTCTCGTTGATCCACTCGATGATCTTCGACTTCGGGATCGCGCCGACGCGGGTCGCAGCGACTTTGCCGCCCTTGAACAGCATCAGCGTCGGGATGCCGCGCACGCCGTAGCGCGAGGGCGTCATCGGGTTTTCGTCGATGTTGATCTTCACGATCTCGACCTTCGCGCCGTATTCCGCCGCGATTTCCTCGAGCGCCGGACCGATCTGCTTGCACGGCCCACACCACTCCGCCCAGAAATCGACCAGCACGGGCTTTTGCGCGTTGAGCACGTCGGCGTCGAAGCTGTCATCGGTGACTTTGGCGGTGGCCATGGGGGAACTCCTGAAGGACCGGGAACCCGGCGAAAGCGGGCCGGTCTGGGCAAGATGTAAGAACGGATTCGACCCGCTTCAACAACGGGCATCCGCCGGGCGAACCGCATCAAGCAGCGATGGCGGTAAGGCCATCAGGGTGGGACCGTCTGTCCACAGCAGCGCCGCGTGGATGGCCCGCCCGGGAAACACCATGGCCAGCGCCGCCCGATAAGCCGCCATCTGGGCCAGGATCCGGGTCGGCGTGTCCTCGGCCCGGTCAGGCGGGGGGCGATCGGTCTTGTAGTCGAGCAACAGCACTTTGGTTTTCGCCACCACCATGCGGTCGATGGAGCCACGCACCAGGGTCCCGTCCGGCAGTGTCGCCACGATCGGGGCCTCCGCCCGGCTGCCGTGACCGAACACCGCCGCGAAGGCCGGATCGTCGATGACCCGCAGCGCCTCGGCGGCGTAAGCGGCCGCGGCGTCGCCGCTCACGTCCCGCGCCGCCAGCCACGCTGCTGCAGCAGTGGCGCGCCGCTCCGGCGCCACATCGGGCAGGCGCTGCAGCAGGCCGTGGATCAGCGCGCCACGCCGGAAGCGCGCCCGCCCGTCCGCGCGTGGCGACATCACCGGCCCCTGCGCGAGCGCCAGCCGCGACGGTGCAAGTGCTTCAGGCGCTGGCCCCTCCACTGTCGCGGCGATGCGCGCCCACGCCGGCACAGCGACAGCGCTTGCGCCAGTCGCCTGCGTTTTCGCAGCGATGGAGGTCGCGCCAAGCGCCAGTCCTTCACCGAACGGTGTCTCGCATGCGTCGGCGCCCGCGCGCAGCATGCCTTCGCGCACGCGATCCCACCACGAGTTCGCGCTCGCGCCCGACGTCGCGTTGCCGCGCTGGTGGCCGCACACGATGAGCCGGTCGCGCGCCCGCGTCATCGCCACGTAGAGCAGACGGCGATGCTCGAACTCGGCGGCGAGATCGGCTTGCACGCGCGCAGCGGTCACGACGTCATCATCGCTGTCGCTGCGCCCGCGCATCACCGGGCCGTCCCGCGTCATGTAGATGTTGCCCGGCGGATCGGACTTCACGGCGCCGCTGGTGTCAGCCAGCAGCACCACCGGCGCTTCAAGGCCCTTGGCGCCATGCACGGTCATCACCCGCACCGCATCTTCGCCGTGTTCGGTCTGCCGCTTGATCTCGACCGCATCGCTTTCGATGGCATGGACGAAGTGTTGCAGCGTCGCTGGCCCCTGCCGCCCCGCCGCCAGCGCGCGCGATACGAGTTCCTCCGCCGGATCGCGCGCCTCGGCGCCGAGCCGCGCCAGCATGCGCTCCCACCCGGAAACGCCGTGCGCGTCGGCGTTTTCCAGGATACGCGACACGAATGCGTGCGGATGCGCGCTCGCCCTTGCGATCAGATCCTCGACGTACGTCCGCGCCGGCGCAAAACGCGGATCGTCCGTTGCGCGAAGACGATCGATGACGTGCTCACCGGTCTTGCGCCCGTACGCGAGCGGGAAGATGTCCGTGTCATCATCGACAAGCCCGATCCAGGGCGACTTCAGCAAGATCGCGAGCGACAGGTCATCCGTCGGATCGAGCGCAACGCGCGCCGCCGCCAGCACATCCTGCACCGCGATTTCGTCGGCGAGCGTCATCCGGTCGGCCCCCGCCACCGGCAGGCCGGCGCGTTTCATTGCGCGCAGCAACTGCCCGAACAGCGGCCCGCGCGAGCGCACCAGCGCCAGCACGTCGCCCGGCCGCATGGCGCGCTGGACGCCCTTCTCCCAGACCGCTTCACCACCTTCAATCCAGCTCTTCACCCGCGCCGCGAGCGCCGCGCACAGCACCGCAACGGACGTGTATTGCGCGTCGGTATCCATCGGCGCGTCCCACGGCGTCGACGCGACCTGCACGGGCTTGGGCGCCAGCGGCCACCACTCCACGCGGCCACCTTCGTTCTCGCGCCGCGCGGCGTGCGCCATCACGTCACTGCCGCCAGGATCGTCGGCGAGCGGGAGATCCGCAAACGTGCAGTCTACCGCCTGCAGCACTTCCGGCGCAGAGCGGAACGACATCGCCAGCATCGGCGCGGCGAACGCGCGCCCCGCTGCGGCGGTGCGGGCGGCCAGCGCCTGCGCTTCCTGCAGGAAGTGCGCGGGATCGGCACCCTGGAACGAATAGATCGATTGCTTGGGATCACCGACCGCAAACACCGTGCGATCCTGCGGTCCCGCGCCCTCGCCGGCGAAGAACTCCGCCTGCAGCGGCGCGATGAGCTTCCATTGCGCGGGGCTCGTATCCTGCCCTTCGTCGATCAGGATGTGTGTCAGTCCGCCGTCTAGCTTGTACAGCACCCACGGCGCCGACGCCGCGCCGCTCAACAGCGCACTCGCGCGTTCGATGAGATCTTCGAAGTCGAGCGCGCCGGCCTCTTCCTTTGCGACGGCGTAGGTTGCGCTCAGCGCATGTCCGATGGTGAGCGCGGCGGCGGCGTCGGCGGCGCGCTCGGCGGCGTTGATGCGCGCGCGCGCTTCGATCACCAGTGCGCCGATCTTCTCGCACGCGCCCACCAGCACGCCATGCTGCGCATAGAGCGCGTCCTTGCAGAACTTCGCGTAGGGCTTACCGGCGCCGGTCAGGAAAATCGCCAGCAGCGCGGCGAGCGTTTTCTCCGTCCGCGCCTGCGCGATGCGCAGGGCGGTCCTGGCGTCGTTGCCGCCGCTTTCGTGCAGCACAGCCTGCATGGCGGCAAGCGTCTCCCAGTCCACCGCAACGATCGCGGCAGCCTCGATTTCGGCAGGCGTCCGATCGGCGCCGTGGCGCACGCGAATGGCGTCGCGCGCGCGCTCCAGCGCGCCGATGGTCTCCACGAACCGCGTCACGTCTCCGCGCCGCGCCGCCAGCGTCGCCACCAGCGCGTCGAACGACCCCGCATCAAGCCGCGCGCCGAACCGGTCGAGCGCGGCCTCCACATCGCTGTCAGCGCGCTCGACAACGCGGGCCCACGCCGTTTCGATGAGACCCGCCCCGCGCGTCTCCTCGGCAATCTCAAATCCGGGGGCGACGCCCGCCTCCAGCGGAAACCGCGCGATCAGACGTTCGCAGAACCCGTGAATGGTCTGGATCCGCAAGCCGCCCGGCGTTTCCAGCGCGCGGGCAAACAGCGCGCGCGCCTTGGCCAGCCGCGCTGCGTCCGGCGCCGCCTCGCCAAGCTCAAGCAGCTGCCTGGTCAGTTCCGCGTCATCGGCCACGCACCACACGCCCAGCCGATCAAACAGGCGCCGCTGCATCTCCGCCGCCGCCGCCTTGGTGAACGTGATGCAGAGAAACGCCGACGGCGCGGCGCCCGACAGCAACAGCCGCGCGATGCGATCGACCAGCACCTTGGTCTTGCCGCTGCCGGCGTTCGCGGTGACGAACACCGACTGATCGGGATCGGCCGCCAGCCGTTGCGCGGCGGTGGCGCGGTCGTAGGCGGTTTCGCTCATCCCTCGCCCTCCGCGTCCGCCCACTCGGCGCGGCGCGCGAGGTGATCGTAGTCGGACCAGGTGTTGGCGAACTGCGCGCGCGGCTTCGACAGGTATGGCTGTTGCGGATTGGCGTAGCGTGCGAGCAACGCCTCGAGCGCGGCCAGCGCCTCCGTCGCTTTCTGCATCGCGTCCGCATCGGTCTTGATGCGCGTTTCGCCCGGATGGCTGCCGCCGAACTGCCAGTAGACCAGCGCATCCGTCTGCACGCTTGGTACAGCCGTGTTCGGATCGACGTTGAACGCGCCTTTCGCGAGGATCGCCGCCTCCAGCGTCAGCTGCGAGGACAGCCCCGAATTGACTTGCGCGGCGGATGGCGGCTGCCCGGTCTTGAAGTCGATCACCTCGGCGACATTGCCGGGCCGCACGTCGATCCGATCGGCGCGCCCCGACAGCGTGCGCCCGTCATCAAACACATGGACGCCGCGCACTTCGCGATACGCGACGATACCGGCCGCGCGACGGGCGCTGTTCCAGGCGATGTAGGCGTCCACCGACGCTGCCAGACGCGCGCGCTCCGTCCGCCGTCGCACGCCGCTGAAGCCCGCGTCCGCCAGCGCACGATCAAGCAGGCCGAGCAGCCCGCGCGGATCGTCGCCATCGGCAAAATGCTCCAGCGCCGCGTGCACCGCAGTGCCCCGTTGCGCGGCGTCCGCCAGCGCACCGGGCGCATCGAGCAGCTCCAGCCCCAGCACGCGGCGCGCGTAGACCGCGTACGGATCGCGGATCAGCGTCTCCACTTCGGTGAAGCTGATCCGCTGGGGACGTGCGATTGCCGGCGGACGCGGCGTGGGCGCGCGCAGACGGATCCCTTCGCGCGGCGTATCGAGCGCGCGGGCCCAGCGGCGCGGGTCGCGTGCGGGCGCCGGCTCGAGCACGCCCTTCTCACCCGTGGCGCGCGCCAGTGTTTCAAGCCGCCACAACCAGCGGGACGCCACGGTAGGCGCGCCATCGCGTGTCGCCGCGCGGGTCATCACCACGTCGGGCGCGTTGGCGAGTTGTGCAAAATCGTGCGCTGCGAGGCCGGTGCGCGCTTCCGGTTCTGGCAGACCAAGGCCACGGCGCATACTGCGCGACAGGAACGCGTCCTCCGGGGGTGGCCCCGGCCACACGCCTTCGACTAGGCCACCGAGGATCATCAGGTCGCGTCGTTGCAAACGCGCCTCGAGCGGCCCGAGGATGGCGATGCGCGGATGCCCGCCCCGCGCAGGCGGCGCTTCACGGGCGGCGAGCAGCAGGGACACCGCACGCGGCGCATCGCGCGCGGCAAGCGCGCCGAGATCACCGCCGTAGTCGCCCATGTCACGCAGGACGCCGGCGGCGGCTTCACCAAGCGGCCCGCTCCACAAGCGCGCGGCGCCACCCAGATCGAGGCTTGTCGCCAGCCGTTCCGCTGCTTCGGCAAGCGCGTCGGCGAGCCGCGCGAGATCGAGCGCGTCATCGGTGCGGGCGTCCCGTAACGGCGCGAGCGCACCGCGCAGCGCCATCACCAGCGGCAGCGCCCGCGCAGCGTCGATCGCCGCTTCACGGCTGTTCATGTCGATGGACTTTTTTTCCAGTCGCGCCACCAGATCACCAAGATCGCGCCACGGCCGGGGGCCGCGCAGCTGCGCGCGTTCGAGCGCGGCGATGGCGGCGTGCTTTTCGGCCACGTCGTAACCCAGCGACACCAGCGGATGCTTGAGCAGCGCGAGCAGTGCGATGGGCGATGCGTCATCGACGAACAGTTCGCCAAGCAGCGAGACCAGCACCCCATGCTCGGACTCGCTGAGCGGCGCGGCGACCGACATCTGCGGCGTCACGCCCCAGCGCTGCAGCTTGTCGTGCACGCGGTGCGCGAGCGTGGCGTCCGGGGTCACGAGCGCAGCGGTGCGGGCCGGCGTCTCCAGCGCTTCGCGCAGCAGCAGCGCGATGCACAGCGCCTCTTCGTCCTCGTTGCGCGCCTCGATCACTGTCAGGCCTTGTGCAGCCTCCGCGATCAGCCCGGCGCCGCCGAGCGCTGCGAGCCTGCGCCGCCAGTCGGCGGTGTCGTCGGCAGGCACGAGCGCTTCGCTGATCAGGCGACGCCGTGCAACGGCGCGAAGCGTTTCCTCTTCAACGAGCGGCGCCACGGCGCGACGATCCACACCAAGCGCTTCCAGTGTCACCCGCATCGCGTGCTGGGGATGCTGCGCATCGATGTTTTCCCACGCCTCGTCGAGTTCGGTGTCGAGGCCGGGCAGCACAACGCAACCGCGCGGCAGCGCCGCCGCCGCCGCCATCAGCACGCGCGTCGCGGCGACCGAGCCGGTGGAGCCCGCGATGATGATGGGTCTTGTCGGCGGACGGGCGGTCCATTCCGCAGCAAGACGTTCCAGCAGGATCGCCTTGCGTTGCGCGGGATCGAGCAGGCCGTCAATCTTCAGGCGTTCGGGCCAGTAGGTGGAGACGATTTTCAGGAAGTCCGCCGAGGCGCGCCAGTGCGCGGCAAGATCGCGCTCTTCCACCAGCGTGTCGAGCTTGCCCCAGTCGATGGCGCCGACGGTGGCCGCAGCATCGAGCAGACGACAGAGTTCATCGGCCCACGCCAGCGCGCGCACGGGATCGTCGATGCCGCCAGCGGCGGTGTCGCGGCGGCGCACGAGCTGGGCGAGTTCGAAGCGGCGGCGCTGCGGCGCGATCTCCGGCGCCACGTCGAGCGCCAGCGGTTCGGGACCCCACACATCGGGATCGTCATCGAGATCGCCGAGCGGGCGGATGGCGGGCAACAGCGCCGCGCCGCCGAGCTTTTTGGCGAACGCTTCGACCAGGCCGCTCGAGGCGCGGCGGTTGGGCAGGAAGATCACCGTGTCGGCGAGCGCGAACGGATCGTCTTGCGGGAGGGCCGCGAGGATGGCGTCAACGAGCACGTCGAGGAACGGCGCGGACGCGGGAATGGTGCGGACACGGGGGGCCGGGCCGTCGAACAATCCGACACTCATGCGGCCCCCGCCATGATAGTTCCGATGCGTGTTCTGCGAACCGGCATTGCGACTCTCAGAGCTCTCAAAGCACGCTTTGGCAGGTCACCCCTGTCCGAAACGACAGTTCTGCGCACTAGTTATATGGGAACGGCGACCGCAGTCTGCATCAGGCGCGCTTCCGCCGCGTCGCGCGATTGCGGATCGCCCACGTGCATCCAGTAGCCGTCGAGCGGCACGCCGTGGAAGCGCCCCTGTGCGATCGTCGGCGTCCAGAACTTCCATGCGGAAAACGGCGCAACCGTGAGGCCTTCCAGCAGGCGCGGATGCATCACGTAGGCGCCTGCGTACACCCATGGCGCGTGCGCCGCGTCGCCGCGCGGCGTGAGACGGCCCATGTCGTCGCGGAAGAAATCGCCGGCGCCGTGAAAGCCCAGACAATCATCCTGCGGCGCCAGCAGCATCATGACGTCCATCGTGCGCGGGTCGAAGGCGTCCGCGAGCGCCGCGAGCGCCGACCCGCCGCGTTCGGTCCAGATCTGGTCGGTGTTCATCACGAAGAACGGCGCGTCGCCGAGATGGGCCGCCGCCTTGACGATGCCGCCGCCGGTTTCCAGCAGCGTCTCGCGCTCATCGGAGATGACAATGCGGGGGCGCGACCGCCGCTCCATGTGCGCCTCGATCTGGTCGGCGAGATAATGCGCGTTGACCACCGCCGTCTCCACGCCCGCATCGGCCAGACGATCCAGCGTGTGATCGATCAGCGTCTTGCCGCCGACCTCCACCAGCGGCTTCGGCCGTGTCAGCGTCAGCGGACGCATGCGCGTGCCGAGGCCGGCGGCGAGCACCATGGCGGTTGTCACGCGGCTCATGCGGCCTCCAGGTACGGCGCGGCGATGTCGGTGATGAACGCGCGCAGGTCGCCAAGTTCGGGATGGCGCAGGTTGGCGGACAGATGGCCCCACTCGCGCGGCATGAACTGGCGGTAGCGCGCCTTGCCGTCGCGGTGCACGAGGCGCGCGAAGATACCGAGGATGCGCATGGCGTTGAGCGCGCCCAGCAAGGCGAGCTGGCGCCGGAACGCCGCCTCCTCCATGCCGCTGCGGCGCAGGTAACGCGCCACCGCCGCTTCCGCCGCCACCGGGCTCACATCGCGGCGCGCATCCTGCAGCAGCATGGCGAAGTCCCAGGCCGGCCAGCCGCGCACGGCGTCCTGGAAATCGAGTAGCCCAACGCGGCGCACGCCGTCGCGATCGGGCAGCCAGAGCAGGTTCTCCGCGTGATAGTCGCGGATCGTGAACGTGCGCGGCATGGCAAGCGCTTCGTCGATCAGTGCATCGCGAATGGACTCCCAGCGCGCGAGTCCCGCGTCATCGACACGAATCTCCGGCGCCAGTTGGGGCGTCCATTCCATGAAGAGATCGGCGTTGGCGCCGAGCGCCAGCGCGTCGTAATCCAGCAGCGGCCAGTCACCGACGGGCCCGGGCAGCACATCCGGAATCGGCGCCGCGTGCACCTGCGCCAGCGCATCGGCGGCGGCGCAATACAACTTGATCTCGTCTTCGCCGTCTTCGAGCACGCGCGCGAACAACCCCTCGCCAAGATCCTCCACCACCGCGTAGCCCGCCGGCGCATGCACGCCGAGGATGAGCGGCGCGGAAAGGCCCAGATCGTTCAGGTGATCGGACACCGCCACGAACGCCTCCACGCGGGAGGCCGCGAGCCGCGACACGGCGTTCCAGCCCAGCGCGCGGCGTTCGGTCACTGTGGCCAGCGGCGGACACGGGGGAGACTCGTTGCTCGGTGGCGCGTCCATCAGGATGGCCTGGCGGTCGCCGTCGATCAGCCGCTCGTAGCGGCGCGTGGAGGCGTCACCGGCGATCGGCTCGCGGCGCGCGCGCGCAAACCCCGTCGCCTCAAGCAGACGCTCCAGCGCCACCGCCCGGGCGATATCGGCGTCGTCGCCGGAGAAAGCTTCAGGTCCCATCGTCACCGATCCACCATGCGCGCCATAAGCGCCGCGATAACGCTTCCCGGGCGCCCCCGTCCACGCGGCGGCGCAGCATCATCCCCCGATTCGAGCCCGCCGCCGATGAAATGGCGCATTCGCCGCCTTGCGCGCCTCGTCGATGCGCCACACTAAAGGGGCCCACCCAGCGGATCAGGGGCGGCGGAGGACAGGCGTGAGCGACGGGGTGCGCGTGGTGATCGTGGGCGCGGGACAAGCCGGCTACGAGGCCGCCGTGCGCCTGCGCCAGCTGGGCTTTGCCGGCGATGTCACGCTCGTGGGCGAGGAGCCGCTGCCGCCGTATCAGCGCCCGCCCCTGTCCAAGAAATTCCTGTCCGGCGAAATGCCGGAGGACCGGCTGCTGCTGAAGCCGCTGGAGGCCTACGCCGAGGAGCACATCACCCTGCTGCTGGGCCGCAAGGTCGTGTGGCTCGACCGGGTAAACCGGAAGGCGCGGCTCGAGGGCGGCCGGGAGCTGGGCTACGACGCGCTGATCCTGGCGACAGGCTCGCGGGCGCGACGCCTGCCGGTGGCCGGCGCCGACCTGGGCGGCGTCCACCTCCTGCGCACCGCCGCCGACGTGGACCGCATCCGCGCCGAGATCGGCGCGGCGCGGCGGATGGTGGTGATCGGCGCTGGTTTCATCGGGCTTGAGGTCGCGGCCGTGGCGCGGCGGATGGGGCTGGAGGTCACCGTGCTGGAGGCGGCGGCGCGGCCTTTGGCGCGGGTGACAAGCCCTGAAATGTCGGGCTTTTTTCTTGATGTGCATACCAGCGAGGGCGTCCGTTTTGCACTGTCGTCGCAGGCCGCCGTGATCAAGGGCGACGCCCGGGTCCGCGCCGTGGGCCTGGCCGACGGCGCCGACATCCCCTGCGACATCGTCATCGCCGGCATCGGCATCCTGCCCGAAGTGTCGCTGGCGGAGACGGCGGGCCTCGCCCTGAAGGACGGCATCGTGGTCGATCGCGAAATGCGCACGTCCGACCCCGCGATCTACGCCATCGGCGACTGCGTGCGCCGTCCGTTCGTGCACTACGGCGACGAGACGGGCCGGCTGGAAAGCGTCCACAACGCCATCGAGGGCGGCAAGATCGCCGCGGCGATGATCATGGGCGCGAAGGCCCCCGTCGAGGAGGCGCCGTGGTTCTGGTCGGACCAGTATGACCTCAAGCTGCAGATCGCGGGGCTGTCGGCCGGGTACGACCAGATCGTGGCGCGCGGCTCCATGAAGGAGCGCTCCTTCGCGCTGTTCTACCTCAAGGCCGGCAAGCTGCTGGCGGTGGACGCCGTCAACCGCGCGCCGGAGTTCATGGGCGGCAAGCGGATGATCGAACACGGCGTGAGTGTTGCACCCGCCGCGCTTTCCGATATGTCCAAGTCCTTCAAGGACATCATGACCGCCGCCCTTGCCGCCAACTGAGAAGGCCCAATGCCCAAGATCACCTACATCGAAGCCAGCGGCAAAGAGCACGTCATCGAGGTGGCGGCCGGCCAGACGGTCATGGAAGGCGCGGTCAAGCACAACGTCCCCGGCATCGACGCCGACTGCGGTGGGGCGTGCGCGTGCGCGACGTGTCACGTCTACGTGGACCCGGCCTGGGCGGGAAAGACCGGCGAAAGCACCGGCATGGAGCAGTCCATGCTCGACTTCGCCAACGACGTGGAGCCGACCTCGCGGCTATCGTGCCAGATCAAGGTGACGGCGGAACTGGACGGGCTGGTGGTGCGGCTGCCGAAGAGCCAGCACTGATTTTTGTATCGGGTTTTTCGCCGGGTACAAAAGCCGCGCCAGGCAGATACAAATCCAGCTGACAGTTACAAATCGCGTCCTACTCCATCCGGTGCGGGATGAAGCACGCGTTAGGGCCGGTGATCGGGTTGGCGTCCTCGCGGATCCCGAGGCCGCACGGCGCGCCGTCCACCACCCACACGCCGAACACCGGGTGGAGCCCGTCGAACTTCGCCATCGCCGTGCGCTCCTGATAGACCACGCCTGACGCGGCCTGCGCGATCGGCGCGCGGCGCACGCGCACATCG
>JANNVF010000052.1:0-1956 GCA_031414315.1 Hyphomonadaceae bacterium
CATTCACGCCGTCGAAGCAGAGCGTGTTCACGACGTACTGGCCCAGCGTGCGCGTGGGAGCGTTGACGAGCACGCCGTTGTTGCCGGAGGAGCCGTTGAAGGCGGTCGTGCCGGCGGTCTCGTCGAACTTGAGCCACATCACCATGTTCGGCGGCGGCGGTGTGCAGGGCGGCGCGATGAGGTAGGTGTTCACGGTCACGGTGAATGAGCACTGGTTGGTCGCGCATCGGTTGGTCGCCACGCAAGTGACGGTGGTGATGCCGAAGGGGAACAGGCTGCCGGAGGGCGGCGTGCAACTGAGCAGCGTGCCGTTGGAGACCTGGGGCAGCGGGTAGCCCAAGGTGATGCCGGCCCCGGGGCCGCACACGTTGGCCTGGTAGCCGATGGCCACCCTGTTCGTCGGGCAGGTGATGACGGGCGGCGCTCCGGCATAGACCGCGGTGATGAGGATCTGGCAGGGCCGGCAATTCCCCGCGGCATCGCACGCGAGGATCGTCGCGGAGGTGACGCCGGGCGGCAGCACGGTTCCGGGCAGCGGGCTTTGCACCACGCTGATCTGGCCGACGGGCGTACAGTCGTCGGTGATCAATCCGTTCGTAGCGAAGTTCGGCATGAGCGGCGGACAGCCGGTGATGCTCATCGACGTGGGCGGGCACGAAGGCGGCGTGAGGTCAGGAGTGACGATTACGTTGAACATGCAGGAGGCCGTGTTCCCCTGCGAATCCGTGGCGATGCAGGTGACCGGCGTCGTGCCGAGCGGGAAGGAAGAACCGCTGGCGGGCGTGCAAACAATGCTCACAATAAACCCGCACGAGGTCGAAGCCGAGGCCGGCGGATAGGGGACGATGGCGCTGTTGCTGCAAGTGCTGGCGGTCTGGTTCGGCGGGCAGAAGATGGTCACGACGCTGTTCGTGCAAGGCAGGATGGGCTTGCACTTGCCGTTGCGGTCGGCGGTCCAGATCGCTGTCATCTCGGCGTTGGTGATGGCGCGGTTGAAGACTTCGACTTCATCCAGGGCCAGTTCGCCGTAGGGACCGTTGAGGTCGTGCGTGCCGCCGATGAGCAGATCGACCGTGCTGTTGAAGTTGCCCGTGACCGCGAACGATTGCGGGGCCTCGTTCACGCCGTTGACGTGGAACGTGACCTGCTGTAGCACGCGATCAACGGAGACGGCGATGAAATTCCAGGCGTTGAAGTTCACCGTGTTGACGCTCTGGCGCCGGGCCATCGTGCTGTTGCCGACGCGCAGTTCGACGCGGTCGTTCGTGATGCCCACTGCGTAGCCGAACGCCGTCGTCGGAGTGGGCTGGGTCAGTTTGTCCACGATGGGCTGCCAGGACATCGAGCCGACCGGCACGGGGTTGACCCAGGCGTCCACGCTGAAGTTGCCGGTGCCGAAGTTCAGCGACGGCCCGCTCGCGCGCCCGCGCACGGTGGGTCCGTAGAAATAAGCCGCCCCGGCGACCTTGCCCGGCACGGCGTTCGGGCTGCCCGCGTTGCACAAGGGGCCGCCACTTTCCACGAGGGCCGCGTTGCCGCTGCCGGACAGGTCGGCGAAGACCGTCGCGCCGCAGCTTTCATCGAGTGGCCACCAGCCGACCATCCCCGTGGGCGGCGTCACACAGCAGGGCTGCGGCTCGGCGAAATAGAAGACCACGCCGTCCGCCGGCCCCAGATTGCCGGTCACGACGATCTTGGCAGCGTTGAGCGGAAGGTTGTTCCAGAATGCCGCGTCGCAGTCGGTGAAGCCGGTGCTGGCAAAGTTCGTCGGGCAAAGCAGCCCCGTGGTCTTGTTCAATACCATGTGATACCACCCGATGTTCCCGAACACCGCGTTGTCGTCGTAGCCGTAAAAATTCCAGCCGGTCGTCAGCGGGATGAGATTGTTGCCGCTGTCGAACACCTCGATTTTATACAGGTCGCACTCCTCGGTGATGTTCCAGATGCCAAACACCG
>JANNVF010000053.1:0-1812 GCA_031414315.1 Hyphomonadaceae bacterium
CCAGGGCTACACAGATCAGATCACGTCGATCGACGAACAGAGCCGTCTGATCGGGGAAGAACTCACCGGCATGCAGACGCTTGCGGAGAAGGGTCTCGTGCCGTTGACGCGTGTCCGTGCGCTGGAGCGGGCGAAAGCGGACCTTGTGGGCCGTCGCGGCGAACTGCGTGCGCAGATCGAGCAGGCGCGGCAGGGCATCGGCGAATCCTCGCTGCAGAATCTGGCTTTGCGCGAGGGCCGGTTCGAGGATGTGGCGGAAGAGATCCGCACCATCGATACCCGGCTCGGCGAAGTGCGCCCGCGCCTAGAAGCAACCCGTGCGCAGGTCGAGCGGTCGTTCATCCGGGCGCCAGCGTCCGGCATGGTCGTGGGGCTGACGGTGTTCACCGAGGGCGGCGTCATTCGCGCCGGCGACAAGCTGATGGACGTCGTCCCGGAAGCGCAGCCGCTGGTGGTCGATGCGCAGATCCGGCCCGAGGACGCCGATGACGTGCAACTGGGCATGAAGACGCAGATCCGCTTTACGGCTTTCCGTGACCGCAGCCTGCCGCTGGCGCAAGGCACGATCCAGCGCATTTCCGCCGACCGGTTCGTCGATGAGCGCACGGGCGCGCCGTTCTTTCTCGCGCAGGTCGTGGTCCCGCCGGCGGAGATCAAACGCATTGCCGCGACACGCATAGGCGGCGCGGCGCTCAAGGCGGGCTTGCCAGTGGAAGTGGTCATCCCGCTGCGGGCGCGGTCTGCGCTGCAGTACCTGATGGAGCCGCTTGATCACGCGATGTGGCGCTCGTTCCGCGAGCACTGACCGAGCGGCTTAGCCACCGCCAAAAATGAAGTCACCCGCAGTGAGCTGGTTCGGCGCGACGCCGATGAACCAGATCGACGTGTCCCCGTCCAGCGTGAGGATGCAGTAGCCCCCGGTCGAGGTAAAATCCGTGATCGCCGCCTGCACCTCAGCGAGACTGGTCCAGCCAGAGCCCGTAAGCCGGATGACATCGGCGCTGCCGGCGCCCGGGGTGAAATCGTTGAGCACCGTGACGCCGCTCAGAGTCCTGTCGACGATGAGCGTATCGGCGCCCGTACCCATGAACACGTAGTCGACATCAAGGCCCGGATTGAACACGTCGTCGCCGTCTTCTCCCAGCATCACATCGACACCGGCGCCGCCGTTGAGCGTGTCGTTGCCATCGCCCATGTAGAAAAAGTCCTGGCCCGCGCCGCCGGACGCGGTGTCGTTGCCGGCGGTCAGCACGAATATGTCGTTGCCGTCCTCGCCGAACGCCGTGTCATTGCCGTTCTCACCATAGAAATAGTCGCCTTCGGCGCCGCCAAAGAGAGTGTCGTCGCCCTCGCCACCGAGGAACACGTCGACCCCGCCTTCCCCGTGGAGTGTGTCGTTTCCGTCCCCGCCATAGATGTAGTCCTGACCATCCCCGCCAAACACGGTGTCGTTGCCACCGGCCATGATGAACACGTCGACGCCCGCCTCGCCGCGCCCGGTGTCGTCGCCGTCGTAGGCGTAGACGTAGTCATTGCCCGACCCACCGATGATGATGTTCACACCGGCGGTGCCCTGCCCGATAAACGCCAGGGCGCCCGTGTAAGTCAGGTTCTCGACGTTGGCGTAGGCCGCGAGGCTCACGTTGGTCAGCGACGTACGCAGGGTGTCGGCGCCCTGATTGCCGAGTTCGACAACCACGTCGGAGAGCGAGTCCACGCCATAGGTGTCGTCGCCCTGACCGCCGACCAGCGTGTCAGCGCCGAGCCCTCCCTCCAGCGTGTCGTTTCCTCCGTTGCCAGTGAGCGTGTTGG
>JANNVF010000054.1:0-12044 GCA_031414315.1 Hyphomonadaceae bacterium
CGGGCACCCCGCGCGACACATCGCTGATCGGATGCTTCGAGAGCAGCGCCACACCGTTGTAGGTCTTCTGGCCATGGATCGCGACGTTGTAGCCGAGATCTTCGATCTCCAGTTTCGGAAAGCGCGCCTCCTCGCACTTCAGCTCCTGAAGGCACACGACGTCCGCGTCGATCGCCTTCAGCACCGCCAGCGCCGTGGGCAGGCGCGCGGTGATGGAGTTGACGTTCCAGGCGGCGATCTTGAGCATTTAGAACCCCACCATCACTTTGCACTGCGAACTCGGTTTCCTCAGCGCTTCGAACGCTTCGGGCAGCGCATCGAGCGCGATGCGGTCGGTAATCATCGCCATCGGTTCGATGCGGTCCTTGGCGATCATCTCGATCACGAAGTCGAACTCCGCCGCCGTGTAGCCGAGCACGAACTGCACGTTCAGCTCCTTCATGATGCCGACAAGCGGCATGATCGCGTCCATGCCCTGGCACACGCCGGCGACGACGATGCGCGACCGGCGCGGCGCGGCCAGCATCGCCTCGTTCAGCATGCCCGGATTGCCGACGCATTCGAAGATCACGTCCGGCCCCTTGCCGGCGATCTTCTCCACCTGGCTCGCGAGCGGCTGGCCCGGATCGATCACGTCGGTGGCGCCGAACGTGGCTGCCATCTTGATCCGCGCCGGCGCGCGTTCGGAGACGATGATGTAGCGCGCGCCGGAAAACTTCGCCCAGAGCGCGACCGCCAGGCCCACGGGCCCCGCGCCGATCACCAGCACGGTGTCGCCGCGTGAGACTTTCCCCATGTCCACCGCGTGCAGGCCTACCGCCAGCGGCTCCACCAGCGCGCCCTCTTCGAAGGAGACGATGTCGGGCAGGCGGTACGCGCCGCTCGATCCGATGCGCACGTACTCCGCGTAGGCGCCGGGGCTTTGTCCGAGACCGATCGGCTGGCCCTTGCCGCATGACGCAGCGCCATACCCGACATTGACGCAAGGAGAGCTGTCGCCGCAGCACAGATACGGAAATCCCGCGACGCGCGCGCCTTCCTTCCATTGCGAGGAAATCGCGGAGCCGACCTCCACGACCTCGCCGGCAAATTCGTGTCCCATCACCGCGCCCGACGGCAATGGCATCATCGTGCCGGCCTCTGTCATGTGCAGATCGGACCCGCAAATCCCGCAGGCGCGCACTTTCAGGATGAGGTCACGGGGCCCGGGTTTCGGCCGCTCGATCGTCTCCACCTGAAGCGGCCGACCGGTTTCCTTGAATACCGCTGCGCGCATGGCGTCTCTTCCTCTTTTCGTTTGGGTGGGAGCCTGCCAAGGTTGCGGCAAAAGAACAACCGGAGGCGGCGTGAGCGAGAATTTGGGCGACGTGCTGGATCGGGTCGCGGCGACGGTCGCGCCGGACGATCCGGCGGTGATCTGCGATGGCGAGGTGACGACGTGGGCCACGCTGGATGCCCGCGCCAACGCACTGGCGCGGGCGCTGATTACGGCGGGCCTGAAACCTGACGCCAAGGTCGCGCTCTACATGCGCAATTGCCCCGAGTACGTGCAGGCGCTGGTGGCGACGTTCAAGGGTCGCCTTGCGCATGTGAACGTGAACTACCGCTACGGCGTCGATGAACTGCTCTACATCCTGGAGAACGCCGACGCGGAGGCGGTGGTGTTCGGCGCCGAGTTCGAGGCGCAGGTCGCAGCGCTCATGTCGCGCGCGCCGCACGTGCGCATCTGGGTGGAGGCGTCCGACACGCCGATCAGCGGCGCGCACTCTTTCAACGCGCTGTGCGAAGGCGATGGCAGCCCGCTCGACATCACGCGCTCGCCCGACGACATCTTCCTGCTCTACACCGGCGGCACGACAGGATTGCCGAAGGGCGTCATGTGGCCGTCGAGCGCGTTCTGGGGCGCCAACGCTGCGGGCCGCGCGCCCGCATTCGGTCTGGAGCCACCCGCCGATCTTGAGGGGCTGATGGCGCAGATCACCGCCGGCATCGGGCGCCATCCGGTGTTCGTGGCGCCGCCGCTGATGCACGGCACGGGTCTGTTCAGCGCGGTGACGACACTCACGCGCGGCGGCGCGGTGATGGTGACGCGCGCGGCGAGCTTCGATCCGGAGGCGGTCATCGCTGCTGTCGCGAAACACAAGGCGGGCGGCATCATCATTGTCGGCGACGCGTTCGCGCGGCCGCTGCTCGACGTGCTGCGCGCCACGAACGGCAAGTACGACGTCACGGCGGTGATCTCGATGCTGTCCAGCGGCATGATGTGGAGCCCGGAAGTGAAGTCCGGCCTGCTCGAGTTCATGCCGAACGCCATCCTGGCCGACAGTTTCGGCGCCTCGGAGGGCACGGGGCTGGGCACCTCCATCGTCACGCGCGAGCTGCCGCCGGCGGAGGCGCGTTTCGCGGTGCTGTCGACGAAAGTGCTGCGCGACGACATGACGGAGGTGACGCCCGGTTCGGGCGAGGTCGGGCGCGTGGCCAAGTTCGGAAACCTGCCGCTCGGCTACTACAAGGACCCCGAACGCACGGCGAAGGTCTATGTGATGATCGATGGCGAACGCCACATCATCAGCGGCGATCATGCGACGGTGGAAGAGGACGGCACGATCCGCCTGCTGGGGCGCGGCAGCCACTGCATCAATTCGGCGGGCGAGAAGATCTATCCCGAAGAGGTGGAAGAGGCGCTCAAGGGTCACCCTGCGGTGCTCGATGCGCTGGTGTTCGGCGTGCCCGATCCGCGTTTCGGGCAGACGGTGGCGGCGGTGGCGAGCCTCGCGGAAGGGATGAGCGCCAGCGAGGCCGAGATCATCGCGCACGTGAAATCGAAACTCGCGGCCTACAAGGCGCCGAAGAAACTCGTGCTCGCCGCGGTGACGCCGCGGGCGCCGAACGGGAAAGCGGACTACGCGGCGGCGAAGGATCTCTTCGCAGCGCATCAGAACTCATAAGAACATTCGGGAAGGAAAACGTATCATGGCCATGCGTCTGAAGGACGGCATCTTTCTCGCGCCGTTTCATCCGCTCAACGAAGATCCGACGCTGGCCATCCAGCGCGATCTGGAGCTGATCCAGTATCTCGATGATCTCGGCTACGAGGAAGCGTGGGTGGGCGAGCACCACTCCGCCGGTTTTGAAATCATCGCGAGCCCGGAAGTGTTCATCGCGGCCGCCGCCGAGCGCACCAAGCGCATCCGGCTCGGTACCGGGGTGGTGTCGCTGCCGTATCACAACCCGCTCACCACCGCGAACCGCATCCTGCAACTCGATCACCAGACGCGCGGACGGGTGATGTTCGGCGTGGGACCGGGCTTGCTGCCGTCCGACGCTTTCCAACTCGGCATTGAGCCTGCCACCCAGCGCGACCGCATGGTGGAAGGCGTCGAGGTGATCCTGAAACTGTTTGCGGGCGAGCGCGTCACGCAGAAGTCCGACTGGTTCAACCTCGTGAACGCCACCTGCCAGCTGAAGCCATACACGTGGCCGCACCCGGAAATTGCAGTGGCGTCTTCGGTTACGCCGTCGGGCGGCAAGCTCGCGGGCAAGCATGGCTTCGGCATGCTATGCGTGGCGGCCACGCAAGCCGGCGGCTACGACGCGCTCGGCATTAACTGGAAGATCGCCAACGACACCGCCGCCGCCAACGGCAAGGTGATGGACCCGTCGCGCTTGCGTCTCGTCGGTCCGGTGCACATCGCGCCGACGCGGGAGGAAGCCTGGGCCAACATCGAGCATGGCGTGCGCCAGTGGCTCGACTATTTCGGCCGCATCAATCCCGCCGGCCAGATGATGGTGCGCGACGGCGATCCCGTCCGCAACATGGTGGAGGACGGCGTCGCGGTGGTTGGCACGCCGGACGACGCCATCGCGCAGATCACGCGGCTACGCGAAAAGCAGGGCGACTTCGGCGTCTTCCTGCAACTGGCGCACAACTGGGCGAACTTCGATAAAACCAAACAGAGTTATGAACTCTGGCGCCGCCACGTGAACCCGGCGATCAACGGCATGAATGACCAACGCCAGCAGAGTTTCGACTGGGCCACCGGCAACGCCGACGAGTACATCAAGGCGTCCACGGCGGCGGCGATGTCGGCGATCGCCAAGCACCACGCCGAGCAGAAGTAAGAAAACCCTCTCCCCCTGCGGGGCGACGGTCAACTGTCATGCCGGTGGCAGCACTTCCACCAGCGCACCGCCGATCGACATGGCGATCTGCGGAAACACGTCGCTGAAGTAGGGATCGACGCCCTGATAGAGCGGGCTTGTCGGTGACAGCGGCTCCACCCGCAGTTCAATTCCGCGCAGATGCGGCGGCGAGAACGCGCGCACGAGATCGGCCAGGAACGGCAACTGCGATCCGCCGCCCGCGAGCACCACGTCGATGGTATCGCCGCCGCCGGAGGGGTGCGCGATCGCGCGCTCGGCAACGACCGCGAGGCTCGCGCCGATGGTCTGCCCCAGCGCGCGCTGGAAATTGTGGAACGCGGGATCCTCCTCCAGCTCCGACAATTTGAGGCCGGTCGTGCGCCAGCCCTCGCGCAGCGCGCACTTGCCCGTGACGAACAGCTCGCGCTTCATCTCGCGCGCGGTGAGCCGCGCGACGCGCAGGAAGCGCTCCTCCTCGACGCTGCTCTCGCGCGCGCCGCGTTTGCGCGACATGAGATCGATGATGATGCGATCGACCTCGTCGCCGGCGAGCGCGCTGCACTGGCGCGCTTCCTTGATCTCGGTAAGCGACGGCGGATCGGTGCGTTCGTCGAAATCGAACGCGGCGAGATCAGTGGTGCCGGCGCCCATGTCGAACACCAGTACGAACCGCGCTGGCGCGTTGGTGAACGCGAGCGCGGTGGCCGCGGCCGCGTGCGGCTCGAAGATGCCGCTCTGCAGGTTGGCGTCACCGGGCGTGGCGGCGGCCTTGTCGAGCGCGTCCTTGCACTGGGCGATGGAGATGCCCTCCGGCGACAGGAACAGGCGCCCGAGTTTCGCCGACACCGCAGCCGCCTCGTTGAAGATGACAACCATCACGCGATCCACCACGCTGCCCTGGCGCCACACCGGGCTCGTGAACCGGCGCGGCGCCATAGCCACGCCGGGCGGCAACGTATCGGAGCGCCGCACCGCTTCGTCGATCAGCTGGTCGAGGTAGGCCAGATACAGCACCAGCGCGTCGCGCTCGCGCAGCGTACCGCTGGGATCGATCGAGCCGGGCAGCCGCGCGCGCAGCGCCGCATCGATGTCGTTGGCGCCGAGCACAGTCTTGAACGACAGCAGCGCGTCGCGTTCTGATTCCATTTCGTCGTGGGCGAGTTCCATGGCGCGCGGGCCGAAGAACAGCCGTCCGCCGTGCACAAACATCACGGAGGGCGCGAGCAACGGATGCTCTGCGCCCGCCACCGCGCCGATCGCCAGCGGCCGCACACCCATGGATAGCGGCAGGTCGGGGTCGATGCAGATGCTGACCTTCGAGAGCGCGGTGCCGAAGTCGATGCACATGCGCGCCGCCGATGCCGGGCGATCGTCGACCCCGTATGTCATGCCAGTCATCCCGCGCCGCCGGCCGTGAAGCGCCGGGTGGCATCCCCTCCTTATGGCGCCATCGCCCACGCGGGAACATCTCCACGGCGCCGGTTTCGGAACCGACGCGCAGCCTCCGGCATTGGTTGGTCATCCAGAGGAGCGACAGCCATGAAACAGGTGGAAGACCACGCGGAACTGACGCCGGTAGAGGCGCGCGGCGGCGGTGTCGGGCGCCATGTCTTCGTGATGCTCGCCGTCTCGACCATTGCCGCCGCGATCCTGATGGGCGCGTTCTGGACGCTGACGAGCGTGAACTGACCGTAACGACATAAGCCCTTCTCCCATTGGGACGAGCGAGCGCGAGAATAGGGGACGGTGAGGGCACAACCCCGCCCTTGCCGGTGGCTGCGCGATTGGCTAAGAGCCCGCCTTCCACCCGGATGCGCTCGTGGCGGAATTGGTAGACGCACCACCTTGAGGTGGTGGCGCCGAGAGGCGTGGAGGTTCGAGTCCTCTCGAGCGCACCATTTTACGTCCTGCGTCGCTCCCGCGCCTTGACGCGGGCGCCGACGCGGGGTCTCCCGTCCTCATCAGGCGGAGATGGCGATGGCCGAAGAACCCGAGCGCGATGGCGGCGTCGAGACGGTCGCCGAGCCGCGCCGGTTCGAGATCGACCCACACTTCGTCACCATGGTTACGGCGGCGGCCTATGATCGCGACGGGCCCGAACTGCGCCGCCTCGTCCGGGGCCTGCACCCCGCCGATCTCGCCGATCTCGTCGAACATCTCAACGAGGAGGCGCTCAACCGGCTGATGCGGCTGATCGGGCCGGAGCTGCCGTCGGCGTTCCTGGCCGACGTGGAATGGGAGACCCGCGAACGGGTCCTTGCCCTGCTGCCGACCGATTACGTCGCCCGCGCGCTCAGCGAACTGGACACCGATGACGCCGCCGCCGTCGCCGCCGACCTCGACGAGAGCAAGCTCGAGGAAACCCTCGCCGCCGCCGACGAGGATACCCGCCACGCCGTCGAGCAGGGCCTCGCCGCCGAGGAAGATACCGCCGGCCGGCTCATGCAGCGCGAACTCGTCGCTGCGCCCGAGCACTGGACCGTCGGCGACGCCATCGATCACATGCGCACCGAGGACGCCGAGCTGCCGGACGTCTTCTTCGAAATCTACGTGGTCGATCCGGGCCACCGTCCGATCGGCTCGGTGCCGGTCTCGACCCTGATCCGCGCCAGGCGCGAGACGCCACTGGCGCAGATCATGCGACCGCCCCATGCGCTGATCCGCGCCGACATGGACCAGGAAGAAGTCGCGTTCCTGTTCCGCAAGTACAACCTGGCCTCCGCCCCGGTGGTGGACGAAGCCGGACGGATCACCGGCGTGCTGACCGTCGACGACATCGTCCACGTCATCCAGGAAGAGGGCGAGGAGGATCTGCTCAAGCTCTCCGGCGTCAGCGACGCCAGCCAGTCCGATACGGTGGCGACCTCGGTGCGGGCGCGGGCGCCATGGCTGGGGGTGAACCTGTTCACGGCCATCGCCTCGGCGTCGGTGATTTCGTACTTCGGCGCCTCGATCCAGAAGGCGGTGGCGCTGGCGGTGCTGATGCCGATCGTGGCCTCGGTCGGCGGCAACGCGGGGACGCAGGCGCTGGCAGTGGCCGTCCGGGCGCTCGCGGCCCGCGACCTCACCACCTCGAACGCGCTCCGCCACATCTCGCGGGAGCTGCTGACCGGGTTCTGCAATGGCGTCGGCATGGCCCTGCTGCTGGCAGTAGTATCGTGGTTCTGGTTCCAGAATCCGATGATCAGCCTCGCCGTCGGTCTCGCCGTGGTGATCAACCTCACGGCGGCGGGTCTGGTCGGTATTCTGGTCCCGCTGACCCTGCGGCGGATCGGGGCAGACCCGGCGGTGTCATCCTCGGTGTTCGTGACCTTTGTCACTGACTTCACCGGCTTTCTCGCGTTCCTCGGGCTGGCGACCGCGCTGATTTCGTAAGGTTGCCCAAACCCTACTCGCCCCTCCGGCGTGCTTGCGGCCCCGAACTTGCGTGGCGGGACGTGTCCCCGGTGGGGTCTGTTCCAAACCGCTCCGCGAGTGTCCGATGCCGCATGCCGTTTCGCCCGAAGGACTGGCGCTTCTGAAGCGCCTGGAGGGCTTCCGCGCCGACACGATGACGCTGGCCGATGGGCGGTTCCTGAACGGGTATGGTCACGTGCAGCCCATGGCGCCCAAGGGCACGATGAGCGAAGGCGAGGCCGAAACGGCGCTGCGGGCCGATATCGCCCCGGTCGAGGCGGCACTGGTCGACCTCCTGCTCGCCCCGGTGTCCCAGTCCCAGTTCGATGCGCTGGTGTCGTTTGCGTTTTCCATTGGCGTCGACACCTTCGCCAAATCCGATGTCCTGCGCCGGTTCAACGCCGGCGAACCGATCGCGGCCGCTTGCGCCATGGACGCCTGGCGCAAGAGCCGCGTCGGCGGCGAGCCTGCCGTGCTTGACGCCCTGGTCCGGCGCCGGGCGGCGGAAAAGGCCGTGTTTCTGGACCTGACGTCGCTGGTCGCGGCGCCGTCGGCCTATGTTCGCGCCGAAATCGACCATGCGGCGGCCATCCTCGGGCAGCCGATGAAGGTCGCGAACCTGCCGATCGACCGCACGCCCATGCCGGATCCGGACGAAACCGTCCGCAAGATCGCCGTCATCCTCGCCGGCGATCCCAACACAGCCCACGCCCTGCGGCCGCCGCCGGTGATGGCGCCGCTCGACGAGGAAGAGCCGATCCTTGAACTGACCCAGGTCGTTCGCGGCCCCGTCAACACCGCATCGGATATCACCGGTCTGGCGTTGTTCGGCATCGCGGGCGCGGGCCTGTTTGCGGCGGGCCTTGTGGCGCTGAGCCAGGGCCGCAGCATCATGTTCCTGCTCTTCACCGCGCCCGGCGCCGTGATGATGCTGGCGGCCGCGTGGCATCTGCTGAAGGACGCCATCCTCGCGCGCCTGCCGAACGGCGCGTTGCGGGGCTGAACCGCAGACGCTAGCGTTCGCGCATGCTGCGCAACGCTCCCCAACTCGACTTCGATCTTGGCGAAACCGCCGACCTCATCCGCGATACGACGGCCCGCTTCGCCGACAACGAAATCGCGCCGCTCGCCGACCAGATCGACAAGACCAACGAGTTTCCCCGCCACTTGTGGACCAAGATCGGCGCGTTGGGTCTCCACGGCATCACCGTGGAAGAGGAGTGGGGCGGCTCGGGCCTCGGCTATCTCGAACACGTCGTGGCGATGGAGGAGATCAGCCGCGCGTCGGCGAGCGTGGGCCTGTCGTACGGCGCGCACTCGAATCTCTGCGTCAATCAACTCCGGCGCTGGGGCAGCGACGCGCAGAAAACGAAGTATTTGCCGAAGCTGATTTCCGGCGAGCACGTGGGTTCGCTGGCCATGAGCGAAGCTGGCGCCGGCAGCGATGTTGTGTCCATGCGCCTGAAGGCCGAAAAGAAGGGTGATCGCTACGTGCTCAACGGCACGAAGTCCTGGATCACCAACGCGCCGCACGCCGACACGCTCGTCGTCTACGCCAAGACCGATCCCGACGCTGGTCCGCGCGGCATCACGGCGTTTCTCGTCGAGAAGGGCATGAAAGGCTTCAGCGTAGCGCCGAAGCTCGACAAGATCGGCATGCGCGGATCGGACACCGCCGAGCTTGTGTTCGAGGATTGCGAAGTGCCGGCCGAAAACATCATGGGGCCGCTCAACGAAGGCGTGCGCGTGCTGATGAGCGGGCTCGACTACGAGCGCGCGGTGCTGGCGGCGGGGCCGCTCGGGATCATGCAGGCGGCGCTCGATATCGTCGTGCCGTATGTGAAGGAGAGGAAGCAGTTCGGCCGCCCGATCGGCGAGTTCCAGCTGATGCAGGGCAAGCTCGC
This sequence comes from Hyphomonadaceae bacterium, assembly GCA_031414315.1. Classification (GTDB taxonomy): domain Bacteria; phylum Pseudomonadota; class Alphaproteobacteria; order Caulobacterales; family Aquidulcibacteraceae; genus VFBF01. Next base: position 9,444 of record JANNVF010000054.1, read on the forward strand.
CGACATGTACGTGGCGCTGAGCACCTCGCGCGCGTACGTCTACACTGTCGCCAAGGCGTGCGACGCGGGCAAGACGACCCGCAAGGACGCGGCCGGCGCCATCCTCTACGCGGCCGAGTGCGCGACCAAAGTGGCGCTCGAGGCGATCCAGGCGCTCGGCAACGGCTACATCAACGACTACCCGACGGGTCGCCTGCTGCGCGATGCGAAGCTCTACGAGATCGGCGCGGGGACGAGCGAGATCCGGCGCTTCCTGATCGGGCGGGAGATGATGGGGGAATAGCGGCGTGATGCGAGGGGGACTTTTCGCGCTTCTCGCGCTGATGCTCATGCCCTGCACAGCGCGCGCGCAGGACGCTTGCGCGCCGGATGGGCAGATCATGCTGCTGCAAGATTACGGCACGTTCGACCAGAGTGGTCGCGGGTGGCGCAGCGTGGATCGGCCGGGCTGCGAAACAGAGGCCGCCGATCTGATTGCGCGCTACAGGGCTTTGCAGGGCGCGTGGCTGGCGGAGCCCGAAGCGCAGATCCTGCGCTGGCATGAAGGACAGATTCGCGCGGGGCTCGGTCAGGAAGCGGCGGCACTGGCGTTGTTCGCGACCACGCACGACACGGCGGTTCCCGACAGCCCCTGGAATCCCTACGTTGACGCGACGATCGCCTTCCTGAAGCATGATCGCGCGGTGCTGGTGGCGGCGCGCGACCGCCTTGCAGCGTCGCCAAAGGCGCCGGGGTTCGATGCGATGGCGGCGGACTATCAGCAGCGCACAGGTCGCACGCTGAAATGGCCACCGAATCTCGATGTCGTCGATGGGCTGATCGCGTGTTTCGAACGCACTTATCGCGAGGCTTATGCCGATCCGGCGTGTCGCTCGTAGCCGGCGGAACTTCTCCGCTCAGGGTTCGTTGGGTTTGTGCATGCGTTGGCATGCTGCCAGGAGCGCCCCATGCCCGCCAAATCCAAAGCACAGCAGAAGGCCGCCGGCGCGGCGCTTTCGGCCAAACGTGGCGACACTTCGAAGTCGGCGCTCAAGGGAGCCTCCAAGGGGATGGCGGAGTCGATGACCGAGCCTGAGCTGGAGGAGATGGCCAGCACCAAGCGCAAAGGGCTCCCTAAGAAGGTCGCCCCGAAAAGGGTGGCCAGAGCGCCGGCGAAGAAAAAGAAGGCGGTCGCGCGGAAGAGCACGGTGAAGAAGGCGTCGAAAAAGGCCCCGGCCCGCAAGACCGTGAAGAAGAAGACGGCGAAGAAGTCCGCCGCCCGCCGCTAGCCTACTCCGTCAGACGCACGCTCTGCTTGGCGATCGCCATCAGCACGCTCTCGATGTCGTCGCCTTGGATGTTCTCGAATCGCGAGGAGCCCGGCCCGCCCGCACAGCGGTCGAGCAGCGAGATCGCCGCGCCATCGGTCACATCGACCGCGATCGTATAGAGTTCGATATCGTACCGGGTCCGCGCGGTGGTGCAGGCGTCGAGCATCAGCGCATCGAGGCTGTTGTCGTTCAATGGCGCCACGTCGGGCGAGTTCCAGCAGGGGCCTGCGCCGCCACGCGCGCCGCCGCCGGTGCAGCCGTAGTAGAGTTCGACATTGTTGCCCGTGACGTTCTCGCCGTCGGTGAGCAGGATGAGGATCTTCCGCGTCTTCGAGGTGTCGTAATCCTTCGGCTGGTTCTTGCCGGTGTGCCCGAAGAACGACGACCAGTCGGCGCGGGGCGACAGCATGCGCATGCCCCACATGAGGCCGAGGTCCTGATAGGTATTGCCGTCTGGGCGCATGCGATCGAGCGTGCGTTTGACCTGCGCGCGGCTGGCCGAAAGGCCGAGCATCGGCGCGGTGCACTGTGCGTTGGGATTGCCGCTGGCGCCCGGTTCGATGGCGTGGGCCGCCCAGCGCATCCGCGCCGGCGGCGCGTCGGTGAGGGGGATGACGTTGGCGCCGTTCACCTGACGCTCGCCGTCGGCCTGACGCACGCAGCCGAGCCAGTCGCCGCCGCCGAACAGCGCATCGAACTGCGCGCGGTTGGCGCCGGTCACGTCGTCGCCGCCCAACGTTGGCGCGAGCGTGTGATCGTAGGGGAACATCGTGAAGTCATGGAAATCGCGGAACGCCGCAGGCCAGCTCGCGACGCCGGTGCCGTTCTGCCCGGGATCGGCGGAGTTGAATTCCGCAGGAGTCCAGTCGGCGACCGGGCGCTCCATCTTGATGTTGACCACGCTCGTCCACGGCGCGACGCCGACGTAGAGCATGTCGGGCTGGTCCATCTGGCCGAACAGCGTGTCGACGAACTTTTTCGCCGCGCGCCGCATCAGGTTCATGCGGTTGCCCTGCGCCATCGACCCTGTGTTGTCGAGCGCGAGCACGACTTCCAGGCGGCGCGGATTGACAGCCATCGCGGAGGCGGCGACGCCCACGTCCATCTTGCTGCGACCGAAGAGACCGCCGAACGCCATGTGGCTGCCAGCGGTTGCCTCGACGCGAACGGTCTCGCCGACCTGCACGAACGCCACGTCCAGGAAGGGGTTGACGATTTGTGCGCCGGATCCCTCAAGGTTCGCGTCAAACAGGTTGTGTGCAGCAGCATCGGCCAGGGTTTCGCGCTGATC
>JANNVF010000055.1:0-1990 GCA_031414315.1 Hyphomonadaceae bacterium
AGAAGCTTCGGAAATCGCCATAGCTGCGACATTGGCATCACAATGGTAATGGACAAGTAACCGGTCACGCGGTCGCGCGCGGTTTGAAACCCTTCTCCCCCGCGAGGGGGAGAAGGTGGCTGCAGGCCGGATGAGGGGGCGTGGTGCAGGATGCGGCGCCGCCGTCCGTGCTTCATCCTGCGCCACGCCCCCTCACCCGGCGGCTCCGCCGCCACCCTCTCCCCCTCGCGGGGGCGAGGTGTTGTCCCTCCCCTCGATGGGGAGGTGAGCGGAGCGAAGGTCGGGTGGGGTGCGCGCTGGGTGTTGGGGCGAAAGACTCGTTCGGCGCCCCTCAAAGTTCATCGCCCGGTCCCGGCGCGTGCGCCCCACCCGGCGCTTCGCGCCACCCTCCCCATCGAGGGGAGGGAGGGCTCAACCCACACATTCCCATACCGCCGGCCTCCTGTCGGCACTTTTTTCACGCCGCGAAATCGTTGCGCGCCAACAGGCCGGCTCAAACCCGGCTGTCCCGGCGCGCGAAAAACGCGCCCGCTCAATCCGACAGCTTCCAAACTGAGTTAGAATGCGGCCATCGCTTCCGCAGGAGGGCAGCCGGATCCAGCTGTTCAACGGCGCGGGGGTGAGCGGTTGAGCGTGGAAAGCGCCGCGGAGTCGTACAACGGTATGACGAACGCGGCGGGTCCGGGGCGCGGTGCTTGAACGCCACCGTCCCGCACGCCGTCGGCCCGTTGCATCCGGGGCGCACCAATGCCCCGGCGTAACGGCCCGGCGCACAACAGCTGCGGGACGCGAGGCCTGTCTCGCTTTCCGGCGTCGCGAGACGCCATCCCGCGAGGTTGGCCTCGCGTCCCCGCCCTCCACAGGAGGGCAAACAAGGAGGCCCTCCGCTTTTTGCGCGGGCGCAAGCGGACCCTTCCGGGGCCACGCATGCGCAGCGCGTTGTCAAACCCGAACTGGAGTCATGACCATGAACAGGAAGGAAAATCCGCTCATCACCGCCGCCGAACGCGCGCACCTGGACGCGCTCATCGCCACGCGCCGCGCGATCCGCGCCGGCGATCTCGTCAAGGCCGAACGCTGGATGAAGCTCGCCGAGCGGTACAACCGCGCGAGCGTGGAGAGCCGCCGGCAGCACGACATGCGCGTGGCCGAGCGCGTCGTGCAGCGGGAGAACGCGCGGACCTACAGGCGCTGGCTCGCGGCGCAGACGCCGAAGCCGGAGGCCGGGACAGCGTGACGCGCGTGGTGCGTTACTTGCCCTTCCACTCCGGCTTGCGCTTCTGCGCGAACGCCATCGGGCCTTCGCGAAAATCATCGCTCTGGACCATGGCGACGATGGCGGGATAGGAGCGCTGTTCGGCGAGTGCGGCGGCGACGCTCGCGGCTTCAAGGCCCTTGTTCACCGTCTGCTTCGACGCGCGGATCGACATCGGGCTGCACTCCATGATGAGGCCGGCCCATTTCTTCGCGACCTCGACGGACTGGCCGACCGGCGCCACCTCGTTGACGAAGCCGAGCGCGAGCCCCTCACTCGCCTTCACGTGGCGGCCGGTGAGGATCATGCCCATCGCCTGCTTCATGCCGATCTGGCGCGGCAGACGGTGCAGGCCGCCGGCGAGCGCGGCAAGGCCCACCTTCGGCTCGGGCAGCGCGAACGTGGCGTTCTCCGCAGCGATGATGAGATCGCACGCGAGCGCGATTTCAAACCCGCCGCCCATGGCCACGCCGTTCACCGCCGCGATGATCGGCTTGTCGAGATCGAAGCGGTTGGAGATGCCGCCGAAGCCCTGTGGCACCGGGGTCATCTTGCCGCCCATCGCCTGGAACTTGAGATCATTGCCCGCGCAGAACGCGCGATCACCGGCGCCCGTGATGATCGCCACCCACAGGTCGGGATCGGCGGCGAAGTCGTTGAACACATCCTCCAGCTCCTTGTTCGCCGGCGGATGCAGCGCGTTCATCGACTCCGGACGGTTCATCGTCACTATGA
>JANNVF010000056.1:0-18057 GCA_031414315.1 Hyphomonadaceae bacterium
CGCCCTCGCCCGCGTGCGGGACGATCGTCCCGACATGGACGAGGGCGTCCATGCTCCAGACAATTAGATATATCGATCTTGAAACAGATATATCTATACTATAGATATATCGAACTCGACCCATTCCGGGCCGAGCGGAGACGACTGACCTATGCATGGACACTGGAGACGCCGCTGGTCGGCGGCGCACGAAGGGACTCACCACGGCTTCGGCGAGCGACATGGCCGCCACGGCGGACGCCACGGACGCGGCGGCGGTGAAAGAGGTGGTTGGGGCCGCCGCTATTTCGAGCACGGCGCGCTGCGCATCCTGGCGCTGGCGCTGATCGCGGAGAAGCCGCGCAACGGCTACGAGATCATCAAGGCGGTCGAGGAAAAGACCGGCGGCGGCTACGCGCCGAGCCCCGGGGTGATCTATCCGACGCTCAATCTGCTGGAGGAATCCGGGCAGATCCGCCCCGTCGAGATCGACGGCAAGAAGGTCTTCGAGATCACCGAGGAAGGCCAGGCGACGCTCGCCGCCAACCGCAAGATCATCGACGCGTTCGAGGCGCGCTTCACCGAAAGCGCCGAGGACGCCGGCCCTCACCGCAGCGAAATCCGCCGCGCCGTGCGCCGGCTGATCCACGCGGTGCGTGAGAAGTTCGCCGACGGCGACATGAGCGCGGCCAAGATCACGACGCTGGTGGCGGCGATCGACGCGGCCGCGGAGGCGGTGGAGAAGGCGTAGCTTCGCCTTTTGCGACGGATAGCGGGCGGTCGCCGGGCCGGTTAGGTTCGGCCCATGACTGCCCGCACCCTCGCCGATCTCACACCCGCCCGCGCCGCCCCCGATCTCGCGGCGCTGGAGAAGCTTGAAGAACGCATGCTCTGGCTGGCGGCGTGGACGATCCACAACGCCAACCACCTGCGCGACAGCCGCGACGGGCTGAAGGTGGGCGGCCACCAGGCGTCGTGCGCGTCGATGACGACGATCATGACGGCGCTGTTCTTCCACGCGCTGCGTCCGCAGGACCGCATCGCGGTGAAGCCGCACGCCTCGCCCCTCTTTCACGCCATCCAGTACATGCTGGGCCGGCAGACGCGCGAGCAGCTCGAGGCGTTTCGCGGCCTCGGTGGCGCGCAATCGTATCCGTCGCGCACGAAGGACAAGGACGACGTGGATTTTTCCACGGGCTCCGTGGGGCTTGGCGTCGCGGTGACGGCGTTCGGCAGTCTCGTGCAGGATTACCTGCAGGCGCGCGGCAAGATTCCGGACGAGCGCATGGGCCGGTTCATCGCCACCGTCGGCGACGCGGAACTGGACGAAGGCAACGTCTATGAAGCGCTGATCGAGGCGTGCAAGCACGACCTGCGCAACATCTGGTGGATCGTCGACTACAACCGCCAGAGCCTCGACGCGGTGACGCCGGACCGCATGTTCGACCGCTTCGACGACATCTTCGCCGCCGCCGGCTGGCGCGTCGAGACGCTGAAGTACGGCCGCGCGTTGCGCGATGCGTTCAAGGCGCCCGGCGGCGCGCAGTTGCGCGAGTGGATCGACAACTGTCCGAACGATCTCTACGCGGCGCTGTGTTTCGAAGGCGGCGCAAGCTGGCGCGAGCGACTGGATGCGGACCTGAAGGGCCCGGCGCAGAAACTGCTCGCGCATCACGACGACGACGGCCTCGCGAAACTGATGACGAGCCTCGGCGGCCATTGCCTCGAAACGATGATCGACGCGTACGATCGCGCCGCGTCCTCCGAGACGCCGATTTTCATGCTGGCCTACACCGTGAAGGGCTGGCGCCTGCCCTTCCAGGGCCACAAGGACAATCACTCCGGCCTGATGAATCCGACGCAGATGGGCGCGTTCCGCACGAAGATGGGCGTGCCGGAGGGCCAGGAATGGGAAGCGTTCGCGGGTCTGCCGATCGAGATCGAAACCCAGTGCCGCAGCGCGATGGCGGCGGCGCCGTGGGCGAAGGACGTGCAGCGCCAGTTCGACGCGCAGCGCATTCCGGTTCCCTCACGGGCGGATTTTCCGCGCACCGACGACAAGGAAATTTCCACGCAGGCCGCGTTCGGGAAAATCCTCAACGACATCGCCCGCGCCGGCGGCCCGCTGGCTGACGCGATCGTCACCACCTCCCCCGACGTATCGGTGTCCACCAATCTTGGCGGCTGGGTGAACCGGCGCGGCCTGTTCAACCGCAAGACCGACGAAGACGTGTTCCGCAAGCGCAAGATCGCCTCTGCGCAGATCTGGACGGAGACACCGCAGGGCCAGCACATCGAACTCGGCATCGCCGAACACAATCTGTTCCTCAACCTCGCGGCGTTCGGGCTGTCAGCGCCGTTGTTCGGCGAACGCCTGCTGCCGATCGGCACGCTCTACGACCCGTTCATCGCCCGCGGCCTCGATGCGCTGAATTACGCCTGTTATCAGGATGCGCGTTTTCTTTTGATCGCTACGCCTTCCGGCGTGACGCTCGGCCCCGAAGGCGGCGCGCACCAATCGATCTCAACGCCGCTGATCGGCATGGGTCAGGCGGGCCTCGCGTCGTACGAGCCGGCGTTCGCCGACGAAGTCGCGGTGATCATGCGCCATGCGCTCGAACACATGCAGAAGAGCGACGGCGAAAGCGCGTACCTGCGGCTCTCGACGCGCAACCTCGCGCAGCCCCAGCGCGACAGCGATGCGTGGGAGGCGGAGGCGCTGGCCGGCGCCTACTGGCTGAAACCGCCACGCGATGGGGCCGATCTCGTCATCGCCTATTGCGGCGCGCTGGCGCCGGAAGCGATCGCCGCGCATGCGCTGCTGCTGGAGGATCATCCGGGTGCGGGGCTGCTGGCGGTGACATCGCCAGACTTGCTGCATCGTGGCTGGACGGCAGGCGGGAGACAAAGGTGGTCGCAATCCGCCGTAGCGCCGGTCTCCAGACCGGCAGCGGTGGTGCCGCCTGCACAACCGGGCCGGTCTGGAGACCGGCGCTACGAAAGTCACATCGCCCAACTCCTCGCGCCGCTCTCCCGCGCCGCCGGCATCATCACACTCATCGACGGTTCGCCCTCGACGCTCTCGTGGCTCGGCTCCGTGCGCGGCCACCGCGTGCGCGCGCTGGGCGTGGAGAGCTTCGGCCAGACCGGCAACCTGCCCGATCTCTACCGCACCTATCGCCTCGACGCGGACGCGGTGCTCGACGCCGCCGCTGATCTCGTTCTCGGATAGGACTTCCCGATGCAGGATTTCTTCGCCGCCCTCTCCGGCATGATCGCAGGCATGGAGCCGAGCGACTGGCTCGCCATCGGCTCCGCCCTCGCGGCGACCGCCTCCTACGTGCTCAGCCGCGAGACCGTGCATCGCCAGGAGCGGATGCAGTTTGAATCCCTGCGCGCGCAGCGCGACACCGATCTCATCGCGTGGGCCGACGCGGTGATCGAGCGGTTGGCCGATGCGCAGAAGCTCTGCCGCGATCTCGATCAGAGTCTGGTCTCCAACGAGGAGTTCAGGCGCCTGCAGAGCGAGGCGCGCACGCGCATTTCCGCGCTGCTCGACCGCGGCCGCCTGTTCTTCCCCAACCTCGAGGTCGAGGTGATCGAGGGCAAGGAGGCCGCGTTCCAAGGCAAACGGCAGAAGGCGCTGGACACCATCTTCTTCTCCTACCGCGCCGTGAGCGACGTGCTGCGGGATGGCGGCGTCGCCCCTCGCGACGCGGTGCTGGCGATCGTGGAGCAGAAGCGGCAGTTCGTGTCGGAGGTCTTCCTGCACGTGGACCCGCGCCGGCGACGCGATGTGATGTCGTCGCTGGAGCGCTGATTCGGCCTCCTCGGGAGGCCCATCACCCGCCGTTCGTCGCAATTGGTCCGGCGACGGGCATGCGCAAGGCTACATCCTTCGCCGCAACTGCACCGTATGGGTGATGTGCGTGGCCAATGCGCCCAAACTGGCGCTTAAGCCCTCTGGTAAGGAATCGGTCTAGATCAGCCCCTCATGACAGTTCTGCGAATCCTCGGGATCGATCCCGGCCTCAACCGGTGCGGCTGGGGGATCATCCTCTCCGACGGTCCCCGTCTCTCCCACGTCGCCCACGGCGTCGTGCGCCCCAAGGCCGACATGGCCATGGGCAAGCGCCTCTCGGCGATCCTCGATGGCCTCGAAGGCGTGATCGAGCAGCATGACCCGCACGAGGCGGCGGTCGAGGAAACCTACGTCAACGCGCTGAACCCGAAATCGGCACTGGCGCTGGGCCAGGCACGGGGCGCGGCCCTGATCGCGCCGGCGCGGCACGGGCTCAACATCGGCGAATATGCGCCGGCCGAGATCAAGAAGGCGCTGGTCGGCAACGGCCAGGCGGAGAAAGAGCAGGTCGCGTTCATGGTGCGCCGGCTGATGCCCGCCGCCGGCAACGTGGCGGCGGACGCGGCGGATGCACTGGCGGTCGCCATCTGCCATGCCGCGCACGGCGGCTTCCGCAAGCGCGTCGGCGGCGCGGCGTGATCGGCGCCCTCAAAGGCGTTGTGTCGGCCATCGGCGAGGACGCCGTGCTGATCGACGTCAACGGCGTGGGCTACGTGGTGCAAGCCGGATCGCGCACGCTGGCGCGGCTCACCGTGGGCGAAGCGGCGATCCTGCTGATCGAGACACACGTGCGCGAGGACGCGATCAAGCTTTACGGTTTCCAGAGCGAGGAAGAGCGCGGCTGGTTCGTGCATCTGCAATCGGTGCAGAGCGTCGGCGCCCGGGTGGCGCTCTCGATTCTCGACACGCTGACCGTCAGCGAAATCTCCGACGCTGTCGCGCTGCAGGACAAGGCAAGCTTCGCGCGCGCCAATGGCGTCGGCCCCAAACTGGCGACGCGGATTGCGGTGGAGCTCGCCGGCAAGGCGCCGCCGCGTGGATTTCTGGCGCATGCGCCGATCGCGGCGGCGGGCAGACCTGTGCTGGTGTCCGGCGCGGCGGGATCACGCGGCGACGCGGTGAGCGCCCTGGTGAACCTGGGGATAGACCAGACGACCGCGGCGCGCGCTGTGGCGACAGCGGCCAGGAGTCTGGATGAGGACGTCGCGACCCCGGCGCTCATTCGCGCGGCGCTGAAGGAAGTGCGGGGATAGGATCCGCAAACATGCAAACCGCGTGATGGGTTTGCAGACTTTTCGCACCCGTTTGCAGATTTTTCGAACTGGTTTGACGACTCTTTGAGGACTCGAAGAACCCGCTACATATAGCGCACGGGGGCCCGCTATTCCGCCGGCTTGTCGGGTTGCTTGTTCAGCGACACGCCGGTCATCACGCCGAGCCCGGCGACAATCAGGCCACCGACGATGATCCAGTTCTGGGGCAGGTTGAGCAGCGTTGCGCCATAGATCAGACCCGCCAGCATGACGACGAACCCGATCGCGTAGAGCATGAATGCGGACATGGAAGCACCTTTGGTCCCGACGTGGGGTGACAGGGGTGCAACGGTCTGGCGCGGTCAGAGTTCCCGAGCGGCTGAGCGCTAGCCGCCCTGCCCGCGCGTGGGCTTGCCCTTCTTGCGAGGCGGCGGGTTGCCCGGCTTTCCAGCGCCTGGAGCCTTGTGGCTCGGCGGTTTGTGCACGAACGGCTTCTTCGGACGTGCGTCGCCGCCGGGGCCTTCGGGACGCCAGTTGGCGCGCGGCTTGGCCGAATGCGGCTTCGGCGGGCGTCGTTCTTCGCGCACCGGCTCACGCACGTTGTCGTCGATCATGTCATTCGGCGCGTCAGCGGCTTCGGGACGCCACGTGGAGCGCGGCTTGAAATCCCGTTGTTCGCGCTGCGGACGGGGGGCACGCGCAGGCGCGCGACCGCGGGCGCCTGCCGCAGCATCCGCCAGTTCGATGCGCACTTCAGGATCGCCCGCGCGCGCCACGGCAGCGATGAAGCGCTGCGCCACACCTTCGGCGATGTCCACCGTCGTCTCGCGATCGAAGATCTTGATGTTGCCGATCTCGCGCTTCGTAATGTGCCCAAGCCGGCAGATCAGCGGGATGAGCCAGCGCGGATCGGCGTTGTTGTAGCGGCCCGCGTTCATGCGGAACGCCACCATCGGCTCGTTGCTTTCGAAGCGCTCGCGCCGCTCGTTGCCGCGATCGGGCCGCTGGTCCTGGAACGTGCCGGGATCGAACAGGTCTTCCGGCGCCGGCAACTGCTCGCGATAGAACCGCGCGAAGGCGGCGGCGATCTGCTCCGGCGTGCGGCCAGCCATCAGCGCGCGGGCGATGTTATGATCCTCGTCGGTGAGTTCGGCGGTGAACGTCGGGTGCGAAAGCAGGCGTTCGGCGTCGCGGGCGCGGATTTCTTCCGGCGTCGGCGCATTGGTCCAGATCGCGTCGATGCGCGCCCCATCAAGCAAACGCTCGGCCTGCCGGCGGCGCGTATGCGGCACCAATAGCGCGCACAGGCCTTTGCGTCCCGCGCGGCCGGTGCGGCCGGAGCGGTGCAGCAGGGTTTCCTTGTTGAGCGGCAGGTCGGCATGGATGACGAGGCCGAGGTCCGGCAGATCGAGCCCGCGCGCGGCGACATCGGTGGCGACGCATACGCGCGAACGCCCGTCACGCAACGATTGCAGCGCATGTGTGCGTTCGTTCTGACTGAACTCCCCCGACAGCGCGACGGCGGCAAAGCCCCGCTCCACGAGGCTCGCATGCAGGCGCTTGACGCCTTCGCGCGTGCTGCAGAACACCAGCGCCGCGCCCACGTCCTGATAGCGCAGCAGGTTGACCACCGCGTGCTCGATGTCGTTCGGCGCGATGCGGACGGCGTGATACTCGATGTCGGCGTGCGGCTGATTGCGCGCGATGGTGTCGATGCGCAGCGCGTCGCGCTGGTACTTCTTGGCGAGGGCCGCGATTTCCTTAGGGATCGTCGCGGAGAACAGCAGCGTGCGGCGGTCTTCCGGCATCGCCTCGAGCATGAACTGGAGATCCTCGCGGAAGCCGAGATCGAGCATCTCGTCTGCTTCATCAAGCACGACGACACGCAGCGACGACACTTCCAGCGCGCCGCGTTCGATGTGATCGCGCAGACGCCCCGGCGTGCCGACGACGATGTGCACCCCACCGTTCAGCAGCCGCGCCTCGCGCCGGGCGTCCATGCCGCCGACACAACTGACGACCCGTGCGCCCGTCTGCGCGTAGAGCCATTCCAGTTCGCGGGTGACCTGCAGCGCCAGCTCCCGCGTCGGCGCGATGATCAGCGCCAGCGGCCGTCCGGCCTGCTCGAAGCGCTCGGCCTCCCCGAGCAGGGTCTCCGCCAGCGCGAGCCCGAACGCCACGGTCTTGCCGGAGCCGGTCTGGGCCGAGACCAGAAGGTCGGAGCCGGGCGCGGCCTCCATCACCGCCGCCTGCACGGGCGTCGGTTCGAGGTAGTCGCGGGCAGTGAGGGCGCGGCCGAGGGCCGGGTGGGTCGGGGGGAACGGCATGGGGGTCTCAGGGAGCCTTTTGGGCTCTGGCGATTCAGTCTGGGGGTGAGTGGGGTGGCCGCGGGGGCCGTCTGACCCTGACTTATACACACTTCGGGCCACAACGCAGTGCGGCCAATGGGGACGGCTCCACTGCGTTAATGCGGCGCCAACCGAAGCGGACTTATCCCCTTGAAACATGGAAGCGTTCAGCGTATATAGGGTCATGGCCAAGCCGAAACCCCCGACACGCGCTCAGTTCGACGCCCGCTTTCCGAACGATGACGCCTGCCTCGACCACCTGATGGTCACCCGCTACGGGCGCAAATTCGAGTGCCCGAAGTGCGAGAAGGTCGGCACCTTCTATCGGATCAAGGCCCGCCGGGCGTACGAGTGCGAGTGGTGCGCCCATCAGGTCTACCCGACCGCCGGCACCCCCTTCCACGCCACCCGGACCAGCCTCAAGGACTGGTTCTTCGTCATGTTCCTGTTCTGCGCGTCGCGGAACGGCGTCGCCGCGAAGGAGGTCCAGCGCCAGATCGGCGTCACCTATAAAACCGCGTGGCGCATGTGCCGTCTCGTCCGCGCCTACATGGGCTACGTGGATGGTGACTACCCGCTGGGCGGCGCCGGCGGCAGCATCGTGGAGGCCGACAAAACCTTCGTTGGCGGCGCCGACAAGAAGGGCTTCGATGACAAGGCCGTGGTGCTCGGCATGATCGAACGCGGCGGCGATGTGGTCACCCGCGTCATCCCGAACCGCTCACGCCGCTTTGTCGAGCCGATCATGGAAGAGTTCATCAAGCCGGGCTCGCGCGTCTACACGGACTCCGCCGCCGCGTTCGACGGGCTGGGCGACGAACACCAGCACAAGACGGTCAATCACCGCGCCCGTGAGTACGTCCGCGACGACGTTCACACCAACAACATCGAAGGCTTCTGGTCAGGCGTGAAGCGCGGCATCCAAGGCACCTACATCCACGTCTCTAAGAAGTACCTTCCGGTTTACCTTCAAGAGTTTGAGTTTCGTCACAACATGCGTCACTGCCCGCATCTGATGTTGGACACGCTTCTTCTGGCGTTCCCGAGGGGATGACGGTTTCGACGGGGATCGTCGCCATCGCGTGAAGCAAGCGGTCGAAGCGTTCGGCGTCTGTCATCTCCAGAACCCTATCCATCTATCGAAAAGACGCTGTAGCCGATTGCGGTGACGCGGGGCGGCTGGCGGCAGTGGCTTCGTCTCGCTCGTAGCTTCGTTCCAGTGAAACCGACGACCGTCCTCCAAGGCGCGTAATTGTCGGTTGAATTGGCCAAGGCGAGGCACCACGAACACTACGGACACCGCGAACCCCACAATCGCGGCGACGAGGATTACCATCTGGTAGAGGCCCTCGCGGATAGGCATCGTCGGCTCGTCGCTGAATAACTGCGCTAGCGCATCCCAGCCTAGCGGCAGTGCGCTAACAATCGCGCCGATGCACAAGGTCATGACCGCTGTCCAGCCAGTGTTAGACGCCGTGCCGAGGTCTCTGACTTTGTTCAATGGCGCGAGAATGTGCGGCTCCGCAGGGGTCACGCGAAGCTCCTGCTTGTTAAGCAGGCCGTCGCTGAGTGGCTCGCCGAGCCCCGTTGGAGTGGGTTTCGCCGCTGTCCGCCGCGCCCGCCTCGGAGAAATGGGCGGGTCGACCGGTGGCTCTCCGAGGTCGTCAGCCATTTTTTGACTGGTCTGGCGTGTTGATCAGGGCCGCGCGGTCTGCGCGCGCCCGCATCGCGGCGAGCCGCTGCTGATCCAGGTCGTACTGCGACCAGATGAACTCTGCGAGTTGAAGCGCCTGCTCTGTCGTAAGCGTGATCGACGTTCGCCAAATAACCGGCACTCCGCCCGGCGTTGTCGCTTCGCCGAACGTAATCCGCGTAAGGTCGCCCTTGAGGTTGACGTGGTACTGGTTGATGAACGCTGAGGGCACGTCCCACGCCTTGGCCGCCGCCTCGTCCCGCTGGCGTCGGTCGAACTCCTCCAGTTCTGCCAACACCTCCGCATCGGTCAGCTGCGACGGGTCTTTTGTGCCTTCGGCCATGCGTGCGCCCCGAATGGAGAGCAGCGGCATAGCACGAGTCCCCCCGGAACACGGAGTCCCGGTAAGGATTGTCGGCTACCCTGCGATTCTCAGCGTTCTTGGCCAATTTGGCTCTCCATGTCCCAAGGGGATATATGAGAACCGAAGCAGCCTAGAACGATTGGAGAACCTTCAGGCCGCAGGCTCCCCGCATGTCCGATTCCCGCCTCGTCTCCGCCGCGTCCCAGCCGGGCGAAAGCGTCGATCGTGCGCTGCGGCCCACCGGGTTCGACGAGTTCGTCGGGCAGCGGAAGGCCAAGGCCAACCTCAAGGTCTTCGTGGACGCCGCGCGCGGACGCCAGGAGGCGCTCGACCACACGCTGCTGTTCGGGCCGCCGGGGCTGGGCAAGACGACGCTGGCGCAGATCCTGGCGCGCGAACTGGGCGTCGGCTTCCGGGCCACGTCCGGCCCGGTGATCGCCAAGGCCGGCGACCTCGCGGCGCTGCTCACCAACCTTGAGCCGCGCGACGTGCTGTTCATCGACGAGATCCATCGCCTCGCGCCGGCGGTGGAGGAAATCCTCTACCCCGCGATGGAGGACTATCACCTCGATCTGATCATCGGCGACGGGCCGAGCGCGCGCAGCGTGCGCATCGATCTGGCGCCGTTCACGCTTGTGGGCGCGACGACGCGCGCGGGGCTGCTGGGCAATCCGCTGCGCGACCGCTTCGGGATTCCGGTGCGGCTGGAGTTCTACGACGCCGACGAACTGTGCGGCATCGTCGTGCGCGCGGGCCAGAAGCTCGACACGCCGATGACGCAGGAAGGCGCGTACGAAATCGCCAAGCGCGCGCGCGGCACGCCGCGCGTCGCCGTGCGCCTGCTACGCCGGGTTCGGGACTTCGCGCATGCGAGCGGCGACCTGATCGACGCGAAGGTCGCGGACAAAGCACTGGCGCGGCTGGAAGTGGACAGCGACGGGCTCGATACGCTGGACCGCCGTTATCTCGTCGCGCTGATCGACACCTACGGCGGCGGGCCGGTGGGTGTTGAAACGCTGGCCGCCGCGATCGCCGAAGCGCGCGACGCCATTGAGGACGTGATCGAGCCGTACCTGATGCAGCAGGGCTTCATCATGCGCACCCCGCGCGGACGCTGTGCAGCGGCGAAGGCGTACGAGCGGATCGGGCGCAAAGCGCCGCCGAAGCCGGTGGAGCAGACGGGGCTGTTTGAGGGGGAAGCAGACTAATGTCGATCGAGGTCGATCTTTCGGTCATTGTTGCGGCAATGAACGACATCAAAGGTCGATTCAAACGCGAAGCTCAATCCCTTTCTGTGTCAGTTGACGACGGGATAGCATTTGCTGGCTTGGTAACAGAAGCGAAAGCTCTAATTGGCCAATCGCTTGGACTCACAAGTGAGTTTCGAACAAAACTTTCAAACGTCGAAATTAGCATGCAGATGGCATTCTATGGCGGCCCTTCTTATGTGGACGTCGGCACTGCGGTTGCCGCAGTCGAGGGCGCAATACGTCACTTAGGTCGCGATACAATCACGCTCCGCCCTTCAATCAGAACCACAGCACAACCAACACCTTACGTTGATGCATCGAGACTTTCCGCGTTGCGCGCATTGGTGTCGCAGAACTGGGATCTAACTCGACTCTTGCGTCTTTGTGAGGAGCTCAATGCAGCGCACGAAGGTCAATGCCATATGACTGTCGCCGTGCTCGTTCGCGCTATCTTGGATCATGTTCCTCCGGTCTTTTCCTGCGAGACCTTTGCCTTGGTAGCGAAAAGCCACAGCACGAGGTCGTTTCGAGATTCGATGCTGAACCTCGAAAACTCTTCGCGAAAAATTGCTGACGCACATCTGCATACCAGAATCAGGCGCAAAGAAGTTCTTCCGAACCAAACTCAAGTAGATTTTCGCGCAAGTCTGGATGTGCTTTTGGCTGAGATCGTCAGGCTTTTGTCAGAGTGAGGTTGACTGTTTCAAGTCGCCCCTAAGCCGCCGCCAGCGCCACTTCCACCGGATCGTGCTCCGCCACGAAATGGCCCGGCGCGACTTCGCTCAGCTTCGGGCGGTATTGCTCAACGTCGGGATCATCGACCAGCTTTGATTTGAGAAACCGCAGGCCCGCGCGCGAATCCAGCGGTGACGGGAGATCGCCCGACAGGCGGATACGGACGCGCTGGCGCGCCGCCACAGGATCGGGGATCGGCGCGGCCGCGAGCAACGCCTTTGTGTAGGGGTGACGGCCGTCGGCGTAGATGTCTTCCGCCGTGCCCAGTTCCACCACGCGGCCGAGATACAGCACCATCACCCGATGGCTGACCTCGCGCACGACCGCCAGATCGTGGCTGATAAACAGCATCGCCAGCCCGAACTGCTTTTGCAGCCGGATCAACAGCCGCACGATCTGCGCCTGGATCGACACATCGAGCGCCGACACCGCCTCGTCGCACACCACGAGCTTCGGCTTCAGGATCATCGCCCGCGCGATGCCGACGCGCTGGTTCTGCCCGCCGCTGAGTTCGTGCGGATAGCGGTTGATCAGCGTCGGATCGAGGCCGACCAGCGCCATCATCTCGCGCACCCGATCTTCGCGACCGGCGCGATCGAGCTCCGGGTTGAACGCGATCAACGGCTCGGCGATCGAGGAGCCCACGGTCATGCGCGGATCGAGACTGGCCAGCGGGTCCTGGAAGACGATCTGCAGATCCTTGCGCGACTCACGGATCGCGCGGCGGTCGGCGTCGGTCAGCGCGCTGCCGAGAAACGTGACGTTCCCCGCCGTGGTCGCCACGAGCTGCATCACGCCGCGTGCGAGCGTCGATTTTCCGCACCCGGATTCGCCCACGATGCCGAGCGTTTCGCCGGGCTTGAGATCGAGATCGACGCCGTCCACCGCGCGCAGCTTGCGCGTCTTGGCGCCAAAGCCCTCCCCGCGCACGTTGAAATACACCTTGAGATCACGCGTGGTCAGCAACGCCGCCACATCGCCGGCCGGCGCTGGCCCAAGCGATTCAGCTGTGGTGTGGCGCGAGCTGCCGTCCACGCGCGGCACGGCCTCAAGCAAGGCGCGCGTGTAGGATTCGCGCGGCGCGGCAAACAGCGCATCGACGCCATTCTGCTCCACGATCTCGCCCTTGCGCATGACGATGACGCGCTCGGCCATCTGCGCGATCACACCCATGTCGTGGGTGACCAGCGCCACGGCGGTCTTGGTCTCCGCGATCAGATCGTGGAGCAGATCGAGCACCTGCGCCTGCACCGTGGCGTCGAGCGCGGTGGTGGGCTCATCGGCGATCAGCAGTTCGGGACCGGTCATCATCGCCATCGCCAGCATCACGCGCTGGCGCATGCCGCCGGACAGTTCGTGCGGAAACTGGCGCAGGCGCCGCGTGGCCTCGGGAATGCGCACCCGCTCCAGCCAGTCGAGGCACCGCTTCATCGCCTCGTCGCCTTCGGTGCCGAAGTGGTGGTCGAGGACTTCGGCCATCTGCTCGCCGATGCGCATGTGCGGCGTGAGCGAGGTCAGCGGATCCTGGAACACCATCGACACGCGCCGCCCGCGCAGGCGGTTCAGATCCTTGCGCGCCATGCCGAGGATGTCCTGGCCGCCGAACTTCACCGAGCCGCTGACGCGTCCGTTCTCCGGCAGGAGGCCGAACGCGGCGAGGAATGTCTGGCTCTTACCCGACCCGGACTCCCCTACCACCCCGAGACACTCGCCCGCCGCGATGGTCAGGCTGATGCCCTTCACCGCCTCCACCACGCCGTCATTGGTGTCGAACGAGACCGTGAGGTCGTTGATGTCGAGGAGCGGGGGGGGGGCGGACGGTGCTGCTTCGGTCATGGGGCGTCAGACTAGCGAGGCAATCGGGCCTGTCCACCGGGCCGGACGCAACAGTGTAACACCCGCCTCGCCAAGCCGGCGCTTCTGGCTTATCTGCCCCCCAAACACCCATGCGGGAGGATCACTTCATGAACCGGCGAGCATTCCTGATGACCACTGGCGCCACCGTTGCTGCAACCGCCCTCTCTGGCCCCGCCGGCGCACAGCCGACGCCGGCCAATCCACTGCTCGCGCCGTGGACCGGCGCGCGTGGCGGCGTGCCGCCGTTCGACCGCATCACAACGGCGAACTTCAAGCCCGCGATCCTGGACGGCATGGATCTGACCCGCGTCGAGGTCGCGAAAATCGTCGCCGATCCGCAACCCGCCACGTTCGAGAACACGATCGCAGCGCTGGAAGACGCGGGCCGCCCGCTGGGGCGCGCCGCCAACGTCTTTGGTGTCTACACCTCGACGATGAACAACGAGGCGATGCAGGGGATCGAAGCCGAGATGAGCCCGAAGTTCGCCGCGTTTGGCGACGAGATCACACAGAACAGCGCGCTCTTCGCGCGGATCAAGACGGTCTACGACGCGCGCGAATCATCGGGTCTTACGCCGGAGCAGCAACGTCTGACGTGGGTGACCTACAACCGTTTCGCGCGACAGGGCGCGGCCTTGGGCGGACCGCAGAAGGCGCGGCTCGCCGAGATCAATCAGGCGCTCGCGTCGCTCTACACCAAGTTCAGCCAGAACCAGCTCGCCGACGAAGAATCCCAGGCGCTGATTCTGGACAGCGAAGCTGATCTCGCCGGCCTGCCGCCGGGCATGCGCGCCGACGCCGCCGACGCGGCCAAGGCGCGCAACATGGCGGGCAAATGGGCATTCGCGAACACGCGGTCCGCTATCGAGCCGTTCCTCGTCTACTCGACGCGGCGAGATCTCCGCGAAAAGGGTTTCAAGATGTGGATGTCGCGCGGCGAACATCCCGGTGAGCACGACAATCGCCCCGTGATCGTCGACATCCTCAAGCTGCGCAACGAGAAGGCACGTCTGCTCGGTTTTCCGACGCACGCGCACTGGATCCTCGACGGCAACATGGCCAAGAAGCCGGAAAACGCCATGGACCTGATGATGCGCGTGTGGCGGCCCGCCGTGGCGCGCGTGCGCGAGGAAGTCGCCGACATGCAGGCCATCGCGACCGCCGATGGTGTGACCATCGCGGCGTGGGATTATCGCCACTACGCGGAGAAGGTGCGCAAGGCGAAGTACGCGTTCGACGAGAACGAGCTGAAGCCGTACCTGCAGCTGGAGAAAATCCGCGAAGGCATGTTCTGGGCGGCGGGCCAGCTCTATGGCCTCTCGTTCACGCAGATCAGCGGCGTGCCGGTGTATCACGCGGACGTACGTGTGTTCGAGGTGAAGCGCGGCACACAACGCGTCGGTCTCTGGTATTTCGACCCCTACGCGCGGGCGGGCAAGCAGTCGGGCGCGTGGATGAACGAGTACCGCACGCAGGAGCGCTTCCGCACCGACGTGAAGCCGATCGTCTCCAACAACTGCAACTTCGTGAAGGCCTCCGGCAGCGACCCGATCCTGGTGTCGTGGGATGATGCCTCCACAATGTTCCACGAGTTCGGCCACGCCCTGCACGGCCTCAACTCTAACGTGCGCTACCCGACGCTCGCCGGCACCAACACGGCGCGCGACTTCGTGGAGTTCCCGAGCCAGATCAACGAACACTGGCTGCCGACGCCGGAAGTGCTCAACCGCTTCGCGGTGCACTACCAGACCGGCGCGCCGATCCCGCAGGCGCTGATCGACAAGCTGATGCGCGCGAAGACGTTCAACCAGGGCTTCACCACGGTGGAATACCTCGCGAGTGCGATCTACGACATGAAGATCCACACCCAGGAAACGCCGCCGGCCGATCCCGTCGCGTTCGAGCGATCGTCGATGACGGAAATCGGCATGCCGACCGAGATCGTGCTGCGTCACCGGCCCACGCACTTCGGCCACATCTTCTCGGGCGACGGCTACTCGGCGGGCTACTACGGCTACATCTGGGCCGACACGCTGACAGCGGACGCCTTCGAAGCGTTCACCGAAGCGGGCGGCCCGTACGACAAGGCCGTCGCCAAGCGCCTGCACGACACGGTGATGAGCATCGGCAACACCGTCCCGCCGGACGTGGCGTTCCGCAACTTCCGCGGCCGCGATGTGCGCGTAGAGGCGTTGATGCGCGATCGGGGCTTCCCGACGGCGTAAGGTCCGCCCCTACGAACGAACCAGAAACCGGACGCCGCAGGCCTCGAAGCCATCGGCGTCCGTTTTTGCTTTGGCGGCCCGCGCGGAAGCGAGCACGGCAGCGCTGTCGGCGCACGCGAGACCGACTTCCGTCAGTCCTTCACCGCGATCATCGGCCAGCGGCGTGAAGCGGAGGCGCGCGTTGTCGAGCGCAAACTCGAAGCCACCATCGGGCGTCGTCTGCGGCGACCTGCTCAGCAGATCGCCCCATCGCGCCGCTGTTTCCGCCGCATCATCGCACTGCATCGTGACGCCATTGATGGACACATCGCGCCGCGCCTTCCCGCGCCAGTCGGCGCCGGCCCAACGATAGGACCCCATGAGGTCGGTGTCCGGCCCGTGCCGGTCGATCGACAGAAGACAGCCGCCGGTGTCGCGTGGATGCAGATGCAGCGCCTCCGCCACGAGCGTTTCATCACCGACCTTCAGATCTTCGACGAGACGCACATTGCGGGATGTCAGATGCATGCGCCGCGCATCGAGATCGTCGCAATCGAGAATGGCCATATAGCCGCCGTCGCCCTTGCGACGGTCGAGATATCGCCCCGCCGCCGTCCCGTCCTGGGTCGGCGCGACGACTTCGAGGAACGTGCCGCCCAGCGCCCACAGCGCATTGTGCAGGCCATACTTGGCGACGCCCGGATCGCGGTAACAAACCTCAGTGCCCAGCGCCGACGTCAACAGGCGCTCGGCAGGCTCAAGAGCACGCGCGACAAGCGCGATCTGGCGCAGACGCAGGTACATGGCGGTCTCCTTGTGATGTCGCGGTCAGCTCCGCCACCTCAGCGTCGTCGCCTCGATCGGGTTCACGAATGCGCGTTTCTCCGCGCGGCTCACGGCCCATTCCTTCTTGAGCTTCAGGTACCACTTGGCCTGTACGTCGATGTCGTCAATCCACATCATGCCGGGGTGATACTTCAGCCCTTCGTTCTGCAGATCGACCATGGCGCCATCCTGATCGAGAAACTCACCAGCCATCCGCGGCGCGATGGGCAGCGCGAGGTTGAGCAGCGGCGCGCCGGCCCAGTAGGTGAGCTGCGTGATGCGCGTGGTGGCGTCGTTCTCCGGCGTCAAACAGGTCAGCGTCACGAAGCGCGCACCCTTGCCATTCTCCACCACCTCCCAGCGATAGCCCGGCAGATCGAACAGGATTTCCGTCGTCACATCGGCGCCGAACACCGCGCGATACAGCAGCGAATTGCCGGATGGCGCGTGCCTGGATATCTCCCAGCCACGATGGCGCGGCGCGAACTTCTTTTCCTTGATCTTGAGCCCCACCGATGGCGGCCGCCACCACCATTGCGAATGCACGAACGGCACGTGCGCGGGGTCCATCAGACCGACGACGGCATTGTCCATCGTCGCCTTGAAGATGCGGGTAACGACGAACTTGGGTTTCGCCGGCAGCGAACCGAACTCGGGCGGCGGAATTGTCGCGCTCGTGGTGCGCGCATCCTCGGCGAAGAAGATGAACACCGCGCCGTTGGCTTCGTGGGCGGGAAAATTGCGCACCCGGATGCGTTCGGTTTCGTAGGTCTGGTCCGGCGTCAGCGATGGCATGTGCCTGCACACACCGTCCGCCGCGCCGAAACGCCAGCCGTGATAAGGGCATTCCACAGTCGGCGCGCCATCGGTGTCGACCTGGCGTCCCGCCGACAACGGCACCGCGCGGTGGGGGCAGATATCGCGCAGCGCGAACGCCTGCCCGCCCGTCGTGCGCCCGAGCAACACCGGCTCACCCAGAATCTCGCGCCGGAATTGCGCGCCCGGTTTCAGCTCCGCGGACGTCGCCGCAAAGTACCACATGTCCTTGAGATGCTCGCTCATGCGCGCGGCTTAGCGTCCGGAGCGCGCCGTGTCACCGCGACTGGATCGTCACCGTGAACGTCTGGCTCGCGGGTTCGTCCTTTTCCCACGGGCGGCGCTGCTCGAGCTTGAGCTTGCCTTCGCCTGCCGTCGTCGCCTGGAAGGTGAACACTTCCCAGTGGTTGCCGCCGGTGAAGCCGGGTCGCGACTGCGCGGTGGTGGTGTTGCCGCTGCTTTCCACGGCGTCTGCAAGGAACGCGGGTTTGGTCACGACGCCCCAGAGATACCCCGCCGTCGGCACGCCTACGAGCTCGACCGCGAAGCGGCCGCCCACCGGCACGACGACGGTGCGGCCATCATCGGCGGCGGTGAGGCGTTGGGTGACACCGGCCGGCGTCGGCGCGGGAACGGAGCCGTTCATCGGTGGCGTGGCCTTCTGCTCGACCACCGGGGCCGCGACGGGCGCGATGTCGGTTTTCGGAGCGCACGCGGCAAGCGCGAGCGCGGCGACGATGAGGGTGCGGTACATGGCGGTCTCCTGTTGGCGACGCTTACTTTGGTTCGGCGACGACCGAAATCTCGAATGTCGCCAGCACCGCGCCCTGCTGCAGCCGCTAGCTGGCCGGGCCCGCGCCGACCGCGATCA
>JANNVF010000057.1:0-1555 GCA_031414315.1 Hyphomonadaceae bacterium
CGTGCGTCAGGACCGCCAGCACAAGTTCCAACACGAGGACGACGTGGTGATGGCGGCCACGATCGCGTTCGGCATGGGCGTCGACAAACCCGACGTCCGCTTCGTCATCCACGCCGACGCGCCGCGCTCCATCGAAGCGTACTGGCAGGAAGTCGGCCGCGCGGGCCGCGACGGCGCGCCGGCCGAAGGCGTGGCGCTCTACGGTGTCGGCGATCTGCGCCGCACGCTGCGCTTCGTCGACGACGGATCCGCGGCGCCGGACGTGCGCGCCGCGCAGTCGAAGAAAGCGCGGCAGCTGTTCTCGTTTCTCGACGGCATGACGTGCCGCCGCGCGGGCGTGCGCCGCTACTTCGGCGAGGAGAACGTCGAGGCCTGCGGCGTGTGCGACATCTGCCTCGATCCCCCCGCCTCCACCGACGCCACCGAGTGGGCCGCGAAAGCGATCTCCGCCGTCGTCCGCATGGACCAGCGCTTCGGCCGCGCCCGCGTGATGGCGCACCTCATGGGCAAGGCGGCGACGAACACCGCCGACGACGCCTACGCCACCAAGTCCACGTTCGGCATCGGCGCCGACGTCGACGAAGCGCACTGGCGCTGCGTGTTCGACCAGCTGCTGTTCGACGGCATTCTTGTGGAAGGCGGCGAAGCGATGCGCCCCGTGCTGCAGGTGTCCGATGACGCCGCCGCCCGCGCGGTGTTCAGGAAGGAGCACATCGTGCGCATCCGTCCGCCGGACGCGAAGGCCGGACGACGCAGCAAGGAGGAGCGCGCCTCGGCGCGCGGCGCGCGGAAGGCGAGCGCGCTCGATCTCGCCGGCGACGCCGCCGATCTCTTCCAGAAGCTGCGCGCGTGGCGGCGCGCCGTGGCGGAGCAGAACGGCGTGCCGCCCTACGTGGTGTTTCCGGACGCGACGCTCGCCGCGATCGCGCAACTCTCGCCGACGACGCTCAACGATCTCGCCGGCGTTTCCGGCGTCGGCGAGGCGAAGCTGAAGAAGTACGGCGCCGACGTCATCGCGCTCTGCAAGGACGCCGCGTGAGGGACGCGCTCATCTCCGGCGACCGCGCCGCGCTCGCGCGCGCGATCACGTTGGTGGAGTCCACGCGGCCCGATCACCAGACGCAGGCGCGCGCGCTGCTGACCGAGATCATGCCGCACACCGGCGCCGCGCAGCGCGTGGGCGTCACCGGCGTACCCGGCGTCGGCAAGTCCACCACCATCGAGGCGCTCGGCAAGAACCTCACCGGCGCCGGCCACAAGGTGGCGGTGCTCGCCGTCGATCCCACCTCGTCGCGCAGCGGCGGCTCCATCCTCGGCGACAAGACGCGCATGGCCAACCTCGCCACCGACGCCAACGCGTTCATCCGCCCCTCGCCCTCCTCCGGCACGCTCGGCGGCGTCACGCGCAAGACGCGCGAGACGATGCTGCTCTGTGAAGCCGCCGGCTACGACGTGGTCATCGTGGAGACCGTCGGCGTCGGGCAGAGCGAAACGGTCGTCGCCGACATGGTGGATTTCTTTCTCGTGCTGATGCTGCCCAATGCCGGCGACGAAC
>JANNVF010000058.1:0-8510 GCA_031414315.1 Hyphomonadaceae bacterium
GCAAGAGCGCTGTGCTCACTGGCCAAGCCGGCACAAAGGATCGAGGCGCCGAAATGCGCGCATTGATTTAGCGCGCATTAAGCTGCGAGTTCAGCGGCGTCCACAGCGCCCTCCTCTTCCCGCGCCTTCCTCAATTTCACCCATGACTTGAAGTGCACACGTCAGCGCGACTGAGACGAGTCCGCCGCGAAGGCATGCACACAAAGTGCACACGCGCCCCGCATGCACATTGAAAGCATTGGTTTTTCGCTCCAATCCATCATTGAAACGATGCAAAAGCGGCGGTCGAACTGTTTCAGTTTAATGATCTTTTTTGTACAGCCGTCTGTTCAATGAATTACTGGATTGACTTGGCAGGAGCCCTTGATTTATTTGAACTTCTGGCGTGAAAGCAGCCGCATTGCCTGCTGAGTTCACATGCGTCGGTTTTGTGTGAGATTGGACATACTGAGCCAAAACACTTACCGATCGGGAATATTTCGGGCGGCTGAATAGCGATCACGCGGAAGTATTCCCGATCGGGAAAGCGGGCAACGGGCGCAGGCTTCATGAGCGAAAGTGGTCGCGAAGCTTGGGCGGACGACGTTGGCGCTCAGAGGTTGTCGACATCAACGATCGCCAAAGCGAAGGCCGCTGGCGCTTCCTGCGGGAGGTTGTGGCCGATGCCTCCCTCGACAAGCCGATGCTGATACGGACCGGTGAACTTGCGCGCATAGGCCGACGGTTCGGGATGCGGGGCGCCGTTCGAATCGCCTTCCAGCGTAATGGTCGGCACGCTGATATTCGGCGCCGATTCCAGACGACGCTCCAAGCCGTCGTGCCTCGGCTCACCTTCAACCAGACCCAACCGCCAGCGATAATTACTGATCACGATTGCTACATGATCTGGATTTTCGAGCGACGCTGCAGACCGCGAGAAGGTCGCATCGTCGAATTGCCATGTCGGCGACGCCGTCTGCCAGATAAACCGCGCGAACTCATTGCGATTGCGTTCGTAGCCTTGCCGTCCACGCTCGGTGGCGAAGTAAAACTGATACCACCACGCACGCTCTGCGCTTGGCGAAAGCGGCATGGCGTTGGCGGCTTGGCTCCCGATCAGATATCCGCTCACGGACACCAGGGCCTTGCAGCGCTCTGGCCAGAGCGCTGCGACGATGCAAGCCGTCCGCGCGCCCCAGTCGCACCCTCCGACAAGGGCGGTCGATATCTGCAAGGCATCCATCAAGGCGACAACGTCAGCGGCGAATACGGACTGCTGGCCGTTTCGGGGCGTATCTGCGCTGAGAAATCGCGTCGAGCCATAACCACGCAAATTGGGCACAATCACACGATATCCCCGTCGCGCAAGCAGCGTGGTCACCTCAGCGTAGGTGTGGATGTCATACGGCCAGCCATGGAGAAGGAGCACGACGGTTCCATCCACCGGCCCCTCCTCCGCGTAACCGATGCTCAGCACACCAGCGTTGATCTGCTTCATGCTGCGAAGTCTTGAGAGCGACAGAGTACGTGAGGAAGTTTGCGCGGCCGCAGGCGCGGCGCGCATCAAGGGGGCGACAGCGGCGCTTGCTGCAAGCGCACCCAAGAGTAACCGCCGAGGACGATTGATCTCATCGCCAAAAGGCGCGTTGTCAGCTGACACCGTGCGGGTTGGGATCTGATTCACCGCTCATCCAAAGGTGAACACGTAGGCACGAACGCCGGCTTCGAAGAAATCTACGTGGAACGTACGATCACGCACCGCGCTGGTCTGACGGACCAATTGATACATCCGCGGTTCTCGCACGACACCCCAACCGTCAGTGTCGGTGTCGGTGTCGACGCCATGATCGGCGCCGGGCGTCAGCCCATCAATCGTCACACGAAAGCGAACTGCATGACCATCTCTCGGCGGCGCCAGCACGAGATGCAGATCGCGCGCATTAAAACGATACGAAGGCGCGCGAGTCGCATCATACAACGTAACAAACTCTCGCCCCACGGTCCATTGGCCGGCGAGACTCCAGTGGTCGAGCGATAAGGAGGCCGCAGCGCGATAGTCTATCGACCTGCCCTCACGAATGCCGCCATCTGAAGAAAAACTCTGCGCCTGTGCGTAGCCGGTGTAGGTTTCGGGCGAGCGAAGACTGCGCCAATCCGGCGCCGCTTGGTCTCGATAGCCCCTAACTTCAGAGATTACGTCCGCGACGTCGCGTCCATCTGACTCAGCGAGCAAGCGCTGAATGAGGCGCTCAGCTTCGGCGCAGCCGCCCTCGCCGAATGCCTGATGGTGCACACGTCCGCTTGCATCGATGAAGTAGAAGCCAGGCCAGGCCCGATTGCCGAAGGCGCGCCAGGCTTTGAAGTCATTGTCGAGCACGACCGGATAGCCAGCGCCGAGAGAACTGAGCGCGCGCCGCACATTGACGTCGCTGTGCTCAAAGGCGAGCCCCGGCGCATGCACGCCGATTACGATCAGACCTCGATCGCGATACCTATCTGCCCACGCCCGAAGATACGGCAACGTCCGCAGGGAGTTGATGAACGAATAGGTCCAGAAGTTCACCAGAACGACCTTGCCCCCTAAATCTTCTACCCCAAGCGTCCGAGTGTTCATCCACGGTCGCTCGCCGAGCAACGAGCGCAACGGAGCGGCTAGCGTTGCACTCTGGGCCATCCAGAATTCTGTTTGCATACCGCGCCCCTAACTGGTCGTTTGCTGCGCCATCGCGATTGCACCAACGGCAGGTGCAATCACCGCAATGCTCGCTATAGTGGCGATCTGAACTCGCTGCGGCGCGTCCATGGAATCGCCCCTCGCTTGTGGTCAAAGGACGGTGATGACAACATCAATATTGCCGCGCGTAGCTTTGGAATAGGGGCAGGCCTGGTGCGCGGCATCCGCAATCGCCAGCGCGATCTCTCTATCAAGCCCGGGCAGGGAGATGTTCAGGCGGGCCTGAAGCGAATAGGCGCCGCCGTCCAGACACAGATCGACCTCCGCGTCGATCGCCGTATCCTCAGGCAGCGCAACCTTCATCTTGCGCGCGGCGAGGCCCATCGCGCCTTCGAAGCACGCAGACCAACCGGCGGCAAACAACTGCTCCGGATTTGTGCCAGCGCCACCAGGGGTCGAAAGATTGACCTCCAACCGACCATCAGAACTGCGAGCCATGCCCCTTTCTCGACCACCCGTCGTATGCGTCTCGGCGGTGTAGAGCACTTTTCCCATCTGGGTCATTGTTCGTTTCCTTATCGATAAGAGTTCGAGTGCGTTGGCGCGAGCATCGCTCACAAAGGCGCGGCGTTACCGAGACTCGACGGCAACCGCCGCGACGTCGATCGTTACTGGCGCAAAGGACTGATCAGCAACGCCGTTTGCATCGCGGAGATAGATGCGCCGGCGGGTCGCAAAGACGAAGCGGTCGAACGTTCGCGCGAACTCCATGCGCTCGCGATGTGGATCAGGAGTGATTGTCTGCCCGGCATGAACGTCGGGCCAACCGCGCGTTTGCCAGAACGGCCCGCCAAGCGACATCTTGGCTTCCACTTTTGTCGTACGCGCCCAATTTTTCGCACCACCGTGGGACTCGAGAACGCCCTCCAGCAATTTGGCATTGTGATCTCCGCGGGAGTTCGCCGTCGAGCGACGCGCTCCCTCCGACCAGCACGCGATCGGGCCGCCGAGTCCATCAGACGATAGTACCGGCCATACCATAGACTCCCTTTTGGAGCCGTACAGCCTGGATGTCTGCGACCTCCAACGGCAACAATCGAAGCCCGATGGGCGCTGCTCTGCCGACAGTCTTTGGTATCGCCGATACCATAGTCCCATGGATCACCGTCTCCGTTTGCCGTGTCGTGACTGCACGCCATTGCCAAACCGGAGGTGTCAGATCGCCGACCAATGATGCAGTTTCATCGGCTCAACTGACACCAAGGTATCGGTAGCTTTCGAGCCATTGTTGGCGCAATTCTTGCGGTCCGGCGAGAGCGGCCCGAAGGCGCGGTGAACTGTGCGAATTGTCGATGCACTCCAACAGCGGCAAGGTAATCCTCGCCATGCTCGGGCTCAGCAACAAGTTGCATCCCGGACATCGTTATGACGGATGACGTTCTCGTGTCCGTTATCGACGATGATGAATCTGTTCGGGAATCGATACCGGCTCTGCTGCTGACTTTCGGATTCACCGCACGAGCATTCGACTCCGCAGAAGCATTTCTGGCTTCAGACGTCGTCGACGCGACGCGGTGCGTTGTTCTCGATGTCGCCATGCCCGGCATGAGCGGACCGGAATTGTTCGAGCAGCTGAAACAACGCCAGAAGAGCATTCCAGTGGTCTTCATTACGGCGCAAGGCAATGGCGACCTTTGCCAGCATCTCGTCGCTCTGGGCGCGGTCGCATGCCTAGGCAAGCCATTTGAGCCCATGGCGCTGGTGGCGGCGTTGAAACACGCCCTGCCCTGCAATTGAGGAGGCGGCCTTGATCGACTATGCTGCGCGCGCAACCGAGAGTTCTTCGAGGCGGGCCATGTTGCAGACAGAAGCCACGGTGTTTGTCGTCGATGATGACGTGTCGGTTCGCGAGGCGCTTGCCGCTCTCGTCCGGTTCGCCGGTTGGTCTGTGCTGACCTTTTCCTCGGCGCAGGCCTTTCTCGACC
The DNA here is from genome assembly GCA_031414315.1 of Hyphomonadaceae bacterium. GTDB lineage: Bacteria > Pseudomonadota > Alphaproteobacteria > Caulobacterales > Aquidulcibacteraceae > VFBF01. The sequence goes on from JANNVF010000058.1 coordinate 4,639, forward strand.
AGGCGCGCAGGCCCGCCCCCGGCTGCCTCGTGCTCGACGTTTCTCTTCCCGACTTGAACGGCCTCGAACTGCAGGAGCGGCTAAGCCAGGAGACCTGCGAACTGCCCATCATCTTCATCACCGGCTACGTGGACGTGCCGATGACCGTCAGGGCCATGAAGGCAGGCGCCATCGAGTTTCTCACAAAACCTCTTGACGACGAGGCGTTGCTTGCAGCCATCGCCGAGGCGGTTGAGCGTAGCGGCACAGCGATAGCGGCGCATGCCAGCCAGGAACGGCTGCGCGAGGACTATGCGCGTTTAACTCGCCGCGAGCGGCAGGTGATGGCGCTCATCGCCGCCGGTCTCTTGAACAAACAGGTCGCAAGTGAACTCGGCATCAGCGAAATCACGGTGAAGGCCCATCGCGGCCAGGTTATGCGCAAAATGCATGCACGTTCATTCGCGGAACTCGTCAACATGGTCTCAGCGCTCGCGCTCTCACCGCCGCAACATCACTAGGGCGCCCTGCGGGAACGAATCACAGAGATCAGGCCATGAAATCAGGTTCTGCAGAGATCGCCATTCCGCCCGACGTTGTTCAGAAATGGCAGCGCATCGTCGACCTGTTGGCCAACATCGTGCACGTTCCGTCGGCGGTGGTGTGCAAGCTCGAACCGCCGCACTACACGCATTACAAAGTCCTGGCTTCCAGCAACTCGAAAGGAAACCCTTTTCCGGTCGATGATATGTTCTCGATGGATATTGGAACCTTTTGCGAAACTGTCATCAAGAGCCGCGAACCGCTGCTTGTCATCGACGGCTTGGAAGACGACCAGTGGAAGCTGGCTCCCGAGATGCAAGTGGGGATGGTCTCGTATCTCGGGTACCCCGTTTTTTGGCCTGACGGACGGGTGTGCGGAACCATCTGCGTCCTCGACAACAAGGCCAATCGGTACAGCGACATCTACCAGGAACTACTTTTGCATTGCCGCGATGTGCTGCAAGCGGACCTGCAGACGCTGGTCCGCTTGGGCGACGAGCTCGAGGACCAAAAGGCACATCTCAGTGAACTGTTCGCGCGGGTTCCGGAAGCAGTTGTCATGATCAATTGCGAGTTCAGGATTACGCGCGTCAATCCCGAGTTCTCCAGGACATTTGGGTACACTGCAGAAGAAGCGATCGGTCACAAGATCAAAGAACTCATTGCGCCTGGAGATCTTCAGGACGAGGCCGAAGGTTTCTTGTACCGGATGTTTGAGAAGGAGGAGGCATTCACCGTTGAAACCGTCCGCACACGCAAGAATGGCGCGCGTGTGCCAGTGTCCGTTATCTATGTCCCCGTTCCATCAACTGATGGTGGGAAGGCTGGGTACCTGATCTACCGCGACATGACGGATACGAAGCGGCTTGAGGATGAGCAGCGGCGATACCACGAAATTCAGCTGGAACTCGCGCACGCCAACCGAGTCGCGACATTGGGGCAGCTGTCGGCATCGATTGCGCATGAACTTAACCAGCCGCTGACGGGCATCATTGCAAACTCCGGCGCCTGTTTGCGAATGCTGACAAGCGATCCCCAAGACCTTGACGGCGCGCAAGAAGCCGTGCGACGCACCATGCGAGACAGTAGCCGCGCCTCGGAGGTAATTGCGAGGCTGCGGGCTCTCTTTAACAACAAAGAGCCAACATTTGAGCCAGTGGACCTTAACGATGCGGCGCGAGAGGTGGTCGCGCTCTCGCTTGGCGATCTCCAAAACAGTCGGGTGATTTGGCGGACTGAACTCGCCGACGACCTACCGTGTCTCTCTGCAGATCGCGTTCAGCTGCAACAAGTAGTCCTAAATCTGCTCCGGAACGCGTTAGACGCGATGAGCACGGTCGCTGATCGCCCAAGGGAGTTGCTGCTAAGGACTGAACAGGAGGAGGACGACTCGGTGCGGTTGAGCGTAAAGGATGCCGGTGTCGGTTTCGACCTTTCCAACATGAACAGATTGTTCGACGCTTTTTACAGTACGAAGAATGCCGGTATGGGAGTCGGACTTGCCGTGAGCCGCTCCATTATTGAGAGCCATCATGGTCGCCTGTGGGCGGCCCTCAACGATGGCCCGGGGGCCACGTTCTCATTTTCTGTTCCTATCGGACCTGTCCGTCGTGAGGTCTCATGAGGCAGATCGGCTGACCTAGCCGTTTTTTTGCCTGCTCGCTGACGCCGCGTCACTTCGTGGTCGCAGCGCACAAGCCACACTCGGCCTACCGCAGCATCGCCACAATCTACTCGTCCGCGCATGGGTGCTTCCAACTCATTGCTCGGGCAATCGACATCCGCCCCTGCGGCGTCGCGATCCACAGATCTATTCGCGCGAATTGCGCGGAGCGTTTCGCGCGCTGCGGCGGTCATGATGGCCCGCAAAGACCGCTCCCAGTCCGAGCGCTTAACACCATGGTATGGGCGACACCTTCGTCTGATTTCTCCCGCGCCGCGTCTCTGTTGTGATGCGACTTGCTGCGGCGATGTACTTGCCGCTGCGCGGATCATTGATTGCAGCTCCAGGGAGGTTTCCATGAACTCATCTACTACGACCCCGAAGGGCGCAGGTTCGGTTGCACACGCGCCGCATCTTCCATCAAAGTTCGCGCACACCTTCGAGAGCCGCTACATCGACACAGGTGAGGTGCGTCTGCACGCGGTCATCGGCGGCAAAGGACCGCCACTGCTGCTCGTGCACGGTTGGCCGCAGAATTGGTACGCTTGGCGCTTGATGATGCCAGTGCTCGCGCAGGACTTTGAAGTCATCGCGGTGGACCAGCGCGGCATCGGACTGTCAGACAAACCAGCGGACGGATACGACACAGGCACGCTTGCCGGTGACTTGGTCGCGATGATGAGCGCGCTCGGCCACAAGCGCTTCGCTGTCGTCGGGCACGATACCGGACTTGCGGTCAGCTATGCCCTCGCCGCCGATCATCCCGATCGAGTTGATCGCGCCGTGCTCCTCGAAATCCCTGGACCGCCTATGACATCGGCGTCACCGCCGGTGTTTGTCCCCGCGCCGGTGAACAACAAACTCTGGCACATCCCCTTCCTACGCGCCGAATCTCTGCCCGAGCAATTGGTCAAGGGCCGCGAAGGCCCCTTCTTCGGTTACGAGTTTGCCATCCAAGGCGGGAACGTGCCCGACGACGCGATCAAGTACTACGTCCATCTTGTCTCCGAGTCCGGCGCCTTGCCTGGCAGCTTCGGCTTTTATCGCGCGCTTGATGCCACCCTCGCACAGAACGAGAAACGCAAGGCCAAAAAGCTCACAATGCCTGTACTGGCGATCGGTGGAGAAAGGAGCTACGGCGCGCATGTCGGCGAGGCCATGAGCCAGCTCGCGGAGAATGTGCAAGGCGTGGTCGTGCCCGGCGCTGGCCATTGGCTCGCCGAAGAGGCGCCTGAAGCGGTGCTGGCGGCGTTGACGCCGTTCCTTTCGCAATATCGCGAGGCGGCGCGCGCCTGAGCAGTTGATGCGACGCCGCGCTCCGGCGCGCCGCGACTCAGGCGGCGCGCCAATCGCACTGTCAGAAAGATGGGACCATGAGTATCAAGCCTTTGGCGATGGTCGCCATTGCAGCATTCGCGATGCTTGCTGCCTGCGCGCTCGCGCAAACATCAGAGGTGCAGGATGCCCTTGCGGGCAGCCTAAAGCGGCGCGAGGTGCAGCGCGCGCCGCTGTCGATCCCGCAACACGAAGTCGTTCAAGTGCTGACGGAGATTCCGCCCGGCGTTGCGTCCGGCTGGCACGTCCATCCAGGTGAGGAAGTCGGCTACATCCTCGCCGGCGACGTCGAGATGAGGGTCGAAGGACGCCCCACGCGGGTGCTGCACGTGGGCGAGGGGTTCATCATCCC
>JANNVF010000059.1:0-17123 GCA_031414315.1 Hyphomonadaceae bacterium
GGCTGCATGCCGGAAAACACCCGGCGAGGGCCCGCGTATGCGGGCGCGGCAGCGTCGGACATGGAAACTCCTGATACGAGAACTGCATCGTTGCCCATGGCGGGCATACCCCCCATCCATGGGGGTATCTTACCTAGTGAATCAGGCTCGCCATCGGCGCGAAGTGATCATGGGCATAGGCAATTCTCGTTTCGAGCGGCGTTCTATCAGCCGTCTGAGCCGCCCGGCAAGCCGCCGCTCGCATCGGGCGCGCCGGCCTCGCGCCGAAGCGCCGCCCGCATTTCACTGAGCGTGACCGCCCGCAACGCCAACGCCGCAATGAGGTAGACCGTCAGCCCGGCGGCGCACACCGCCAGAATGGCGACCTCCTTCTTCCAGAGCAGATCGCTCAGCGCCTGATAGTTGAACGCGCATACGCCGAGGAACGCGGCCATGATTGCGCTCGCCGCGCCCAGACGCAGGAGCCGCGACGTGAGCGCCGGCCCGACGCGGTAGGTGTTTTCCCGCGCCAACGTGCCGCTGAGCAACGCCACGTTCAGCCACGCGCCCGCGCTTGTGGCGATGCCAAGGCCGAGCACGCCATCGTAGCCAAAGCGGCGCAGACCGAAGAAGAGCGCCGCGCCCAGTGCCACCGTCATCGCCACCGTCGCGAACGCATACCGCATCGGCCGGCGCGTATCCTGCCGCGCAAAGAACGGCGGGGTCAGCACCTTCGCCAGCACGAACGCCGGCACCCCCCAACCGAACTGGCGCAACACGTCGGCGGTCCGGTGCGCGTCATCGCTGGTGAACGCGCCGCGCGTCACTGTTGCGTCGATGATGAAGAACGGCATCACGATCAGCGCCGCAGCCGCTGGGATCGTGAACGCCATGGCGAGGCCGATGCCGTCATCGAGTGTGTCTCGCGCGCCCTTCTCGTCGTTGGACACGAACGCCCGCGTGAGCCGCGGCACCAACGCCAAACCCACGGCGACGCCAACAAGTCCGAGCGGCAGCTGATACAGGCGATCGGCGTTGTACAACACCGATCGCGCGCCGGCGTCGGAGCCCGTAAGTATCTGACTGACCAGCGAGTTGATCTGCGTGGCACCGCCGGCGAGCGCGCCGGGGATGGCGAGCAGCAGCACCCGTTGCACCGCCTTGGAAAGTCCCGGCGCGCCGAAACGCAGCGGCACACCTAGGCGCCGCACGCCCCACCACAGCAGGCCCGCCTGCAGCACGCCAGCCATAGTTACAGCGATCGACGCGCCCACAAGCGCATCGCGTTTGTCGTCGATGAGTGCCAGCGGCACGATGGTGCACACGTTGAGCAGGATCGGGACGCCGGCCGACAGCGCAAACCGCCCCCACGTATTCAGAATACCCGACAGCAGCGCCGCCAGCGTCATGCACGCAAGATACGGCATGGTAAGCTGCGTCACGAGCGTCGCCAGACGCATGATCCCCGCGTCGTCACGGTACGCTGACAGCAGCACCGGCATGATCCAGGTCATTGCGAGCTGCGCGATGATGCAGAACACCACGACCACAGCGAGCAGGAACGACATTGTCTGCGACGCGATCCGCGCCGCGGCCTCTTCCCCCTGCTCCGCACGTACCTTGCCGTAGACCGGCACGAACGCCTGCGCGAACGCGCCCTCCGCAAACAGGCGGCGAAACAGGTTCGGGAACATCAGCGCGGTGGCGAAGGCGTCCATCATCGGGCCCTGCCCGAAGCGCGCATTGAGCGCGAGATCCCGGGCAAAGCCGAGAACGCGGCTGCCGAGGGTCATGAACGTCTGCACGAACGTGTTGCGGGCGAGACTCACATGAACTCCCGGGCGAATCGATCTCCCGTCTACCGCGCCGTGGACGCGCGCGCGACCGCAAGCCGCTGCCGAGCGGGATCGGCCGGCGCGTCTGGCTCGTCCTCCCGCAGCGCATCGGTCAGCTGGCGTTTCAGGTTTTCGATGCGTTTGGGATCGCTGATCTGCCCGCCATCGGGCTCGGTGACGTAGAAGACGTCGGCCACACGCTCGCCGTAGGCGTCGATATGGGCCGAAACGATCGACACACCCACGTCGGCCAGCGCCGCCGCCAGCGCCGCCAGCAGGCCTGCCCGGTCGCGGCCCGACACCTCGATCACCGTCGAAGTCTGCGACAGGTCATTGTCCACCCGCGCCCACGGCTCGATCGCGAAAGCGGCGTGACGGCGTTGCACTGGGCGCTTGGCCAGCGCGGGCTGCGGCTCGCCCTCTGCGGCGGCGCGCACCCGGGCGATCATGCGCTCCAGAAGCCGCCCATCTGTGCCGCCGAACGGCGCGCCTTCGGCATCGAGGATGGAGAACACATCGAACGCCTGACCGTCGGTGGTGGTGTAGACGCGGGCGTCGGATACATCGGCGCCGCCGGCCGCAAGCGATGCCGCCAACGCGGCGAAGAGACCCGGACGGTCGGGCGCATAGACGAGCAGCTCGGTCACGCCCTTGCTGGCCACCGCGCGCGCCGCCACATGCACGCCCGCCACCGCGCCGCTTTCCGCAATCGCCGCCACCGCCGCACGCGCGTGCCAAGCATGCGCCTCGCGATCGAACGACAGCCAGTACGCGTCGTCGAGTGTGTGCAGCCATTCATTCAGCTTAGGCGCGGGCAGTAGCTGTTCGACGAGTTCGGCGCGGATCTCGCGCGCCTGCTCCGACAGACGTTCGCGCACGCCGATCTCGTCGGTGCGTCCCCCGTGATAGGCCGCTTCCGTGAGACGATAGAGATCGCGCAGCAGCTGGCCCTTCCAGCCGTTCCACACGCCCGGACCCACCGCGCGGATATCGGCCACCGTCAGCACCAGCAGGAGCCGCAGCTGCTCCAGTGTGCCTACCGCCTCGGCGAACGTCGCCACCGTGCGCGGATCGCCGATGTCGCGCTTCTGCGCCACGTCGCTCATCAGCAGGTGATGGCGCACCAGCCAGCCGACCAGTTCGACTTCTTCCTTCGGCATACCGAGACGCGCACACGCGGCCATCGCGGTCTTTTCGCCCTCCTCCTGCTGATCTCCGATGCCCTTGCCGGTATCGTGCAGCAGCATCGCGAGATAGAGCGCGCGGCGGTTGACGATCTTCGGGAAGATCGCGGTGGCGAGCGGGTGCTCCACCGCGCAGCGTCCCTTCTCGATGTCGCTGATCACTTCCACGGCGCGCAGCGTGTGCTCGTCCACCGTGTAGTGGTGGTACATGTTGAACTGCATCTGCGCGACGACGCGGCCGAACTCCGGGAGAAAGCGGCCGAGCACGCCAGTCTCGTTCATCAGCCGCAGCGCGGCGGCGGGACTGTGCTTCGATGCGGCGATGTCGAGAAACAACGTCTTGGCGTCCGGATCGGCGCGCAGCGCGGGGCCGATCCGCTTCAGCCGGCGCGTGATCGCGGAAATTGTGTCGGGATGGAGATCAATGTCGCGCGCGTCGGCGATGCGGAACACGCGCAGCAGGTTGACCGCGTCGGTGTCGAACACCGCCGGCGAATCGGCATTGAGGCGCCCGGCCTCGATGTGGAACCCTTCCGCATCGACGCGGCTGCGCTTCACCGCCTGCGGCAGAAACCGCGAGAGTCCTGTGGACGCGCGCTTGGCGTTTTCGGCCTCCAGCTTCGCCACCAGCACGCGGGTAAGGACACCGACGTCGCGCGCAGCCAGGAAATACCGGCGCATGAAGCGTTCCACGCCTGGCTGGTCGCCACGCGCGCCGAAGCCCAGACGGTGCGCAAGCTCGGGCTGCACGTCGAATGTCAGGCGGTCCTCGGCGCGCCCCGTCACGAAGTGCAGATGACACCGCACCCGCCAGAAGAAGTCGGAGGCGCGCATCGCCATCGCATTTTCTTCCGCCGTGAAGACCTCATTGCTCGCGAAGTCGCGCGCGGATTTCCAGCCGTAGAGATGGCGCAGAATCCAGAACATCGTGTGCAGATCGCGTAGCCCGCCCTTGCCTTCCTTGATGTTGGGCTCGACCAGATAGCGCGAGGCGCCGGCGCGGGTGTGGCGCTCGTCGCGCTCCTTCAGCTTGGCCGCGATGAAGCCCCTGTGATCGACGCTGACCACGTCCTTGGCGAACTTGGCCTGAAATGCCTTGAACAGTTCCTCGTCGCCACCGAGGAAGCGTGCTTCCAACAGCGCGGTCTGGACCGTGTGGTCCTCCTTTGCCAGCCGGAGGCATTCGTCGATGGTGCGTGAGGCGTGGCCCACCTTCAGGCTCATGTCCCACAGCATGTAGAGCATGAACTCGGTCACGCTCTCTGACCACGGCGTCTCCTTGTAAGAACGCAGAAACAGCAAGTCGATGTCCGACGATGGCGCCATCTGGCCGCGGCCATAGCCGCCCACAGCCACCAGCGCGAAGCGCTCGCCCTCGGTGGGGTTGCGGGCGCGGAAGACGTGCGTGGTGGTGAAATCGAACAGCGCGGTAATCACCTCATCGGCGACCTTGGAGAGCAGCCGCGCCGTCTCGTGGCCCCCGGCGCCGTCCGTCAGCCGCTCCTTGGCGATCATCCGGCCCCGGAAAAGCGCCCCGTGGAGCAGGTCGAGCGCGCGGGTCCGCGCGGCGGCGTCCGCACCGATGTGGTCAAGCGCCGCAGCGGTCAGCTGCGCGCGCAATTTTACGCCGTCGACGACATCTTCGATGCGGGCAGGTCTTGGGCGCGATGGCATGACTGCCAATATCGCCTCCAGGCGCGTCGTCGCAACCGGCATCTCCGGTTGCGCATGAACGCGTCGTCATTGGCGGCTGTGAATTAACTGACGCAAAGTCGCCCTATTGAAAGCGCGTAAGGCGCAGGCGAGCCGGGCGCTCTGGAGATTTCGATGGTTGGAAATGGCGGCAAACGCCCCAAGATCGCAGCGGTGGACATGGACTACGGTCGGCGGCCCGACAACGACCACGATCGCCTTGAAGCCCACGAGGAGCGCCAGATGCGCTCGCACATCCGCCGGGAGCGGTCATCCGCCTACTGGTTTGCCGCCACCAAGTGGGGGATGCTCGGCCTGATCGCCGGCATGGTTCTGGGCGGCGTCGGTATGTATGTGGCCTCGATCGCGACGCTGCCCATGGCGCAGGAAGCGCTGTTCAAGGGCGCAGCCATGCGGGACGCGCAGCAACGTGCCGAGCAAAATCCCACGGAGCTGCCCCGCCTGACTACCCCGCCGGAGCCACTAGCAGCGCCTTGAGCCGGTAGACGAGATCGAGCGCCTCGCGCGGCGTCAGCGCGTCAGGGGCCACGTCGGCCAGCGCCAGCTCTACCGCCGACGGCTCGGTGACGTCGGAAGCGGCCTCGGCCAGTTCTGCAAACAACGGCAAAGCTTCAACGAGCCCCGGGCCCTTGCCGCCCTTGCCGGCCTCCAGTCGCGCCAGCACCGCGCGCGCGCGCTCCACGGCGCTTTTCGGCAGGCCGGCGAGTTTGGCGACCTGGATGCCGTAGCTCCGGTCCGCCGCGCCGGGGGATACTTCGTGCAGGAACACGAGGTCGCCCTTCCATTCCTTCGCTCGAAGATTGGCGTTGGCGCCGCCGGCGAGCTTGTCGGCGAGCGCGGTCAGCTCGTGATAGTGCGTGGCGAAGACCGCTCGCGACCGATTGACGTCGTGCAGGTGCTCCGCGCACGCCCACGCGATCGCCAGACCGTCGAAAGTGGCCGTTCCGCGCCCGATCTCGTCGAGAATGACCAGCGCGCGCGGGCCGGCCTGGTTCAAGATCGCGGCGGTCTCCACCATCTCGGTCATGAACGTGGAGCGGCCCCGCGCCAGATCGTCGGACGCGCCGACGCGAGAGAACACCCGATCCGCTACACCCAGCCGCAGCCGGCGCGCCGGGACATGAAAGCCCGCCTGCGCCATGATCGCCAGCAAGGCGATCTGTCGGAGGTAGGTACTCTTGCCGGCCATGTTCGGGCCGGTGACGATCAGCAAGCGCGGCCCCGCCTGCCCGTCGCCGTCGAGGCGGCTGTCGTTCGGCGCGAACCCCAAGCCTTGCCTGCGCAACGCCTGTTCCACTACCGGATGACGCCCGCCTTCGGCGAGCAGCGCGACGGTATCGTCGATCTCCGGCCGCGTGGCGTCGTTCTCGACGGACCAGTCCGCCGCCGCCGCCGCGACATCAAGCGTCGCCACGGCGTCCGCCGCCGTGCGGATCGGGTCGGCGAGATCAGCGGCGCGCAGCGCGAACGCGCGAAACAGCTCCAGCTCCCGCGCGAGCGCCTCTTCGCCGGCCCGCGCAATGCGTGCGTCGAGATCGGCGAGTTCGGTCGTAGTGAAACGCACGCTCGTCGCGGTGGACTGACGATGGATGAAGCGCGCCTTGTTGTCCGGCAGCGACAGCACCTCTGCCTGCTTGCCCGTCGCGTCGATGTGATAGCCGAGCACGTTGTTGTGCCGGACCTTGAGCGGCAGCCCGGTTTCCTCCGCGTACGTCGCCTGCAGGCCCGCCACCACGCGGCGGCTGTCGTCGCGCAGTGTGCGCGCGGCATCGAGCGCGGCGTCCACGCCTGCCGCGATGAAGCCGCCGTCGCGCGCCAGCATCGGCACATCAGAGCTCAGCGAGCGATCGAGATCGTGTGCGAACGCCGACAGCAAGGCATTCCGATCCAGCGCCAACGCGGCGATCGATGCGGCGACCTCCTCCGGCACGCCATCCCCGGCCGCACATTGCGCCGCTCGGTCCCCTGCATGCAGGCCGTCGCGCAGCGCGCCAAGATCGCGCGGGCCACCGCGTCCAAGCGCAAGCCGTTGCAACGCGCGGGCAAGGTCGGCGCCGCCCTTCAGGCTGCTGCGCACGCTATCGCGGCGCTGGGCGTCGAGAAACCAGTCCACGGCATCGAGCCGGCGCTCGATCGGGCCCACGTCTGTGAGCGGGCGCGACAGCCGATCCGCCAGCATCCGCCCGCCCGCCGACGTAATCGTGCGGTCCAGCGCGTGGATCAACGAGCCTTCGCGGGCGCCGCGTTGCGTCCGCTCGATTTCAAGGGAAGCGCGGGTGGCGGGATCGATCGCCATGGCGGTGGCGCCGACCATGCGGCGGGGCGGCGACAGACGCGGCGCGGCGCCCGCCTGCGTGAGTTCGACATAGTCGAGCAGCAGGCCCATGGCGGCGAGTTCTTCGGCGGCGAACGCACCGAACCCATCGAGCGTGGCGACCTCGAACAGCGCCCGGAGCCGCCGCTCACCCGCGCGCGCATCACCCTTCGGGCCCGGCCGCACCGTGAGCGCCGCATCGCAGGCTTCCGACAGCACGGTGAATCGCGCGGCTTCGTTTTCCACCATCAACAGTTCGGCGGGCCGCAACGCGGCCAGCTCCTCGCCGAGCGCCGCGACTTTCACGGGCCGCACGGTGAATGCGCCGGTGGAGACATCCGCCCACGCCAGCGCCGCCCCCTCTCCCGAAAACGCCAACGCAGCCAAAATGTTGGCGGCACGGGACTCAAGCAGGCTGTCCTCGGTGATCGTGCCGGGCGTCACCACGCGCACCACCTCGCGTCGCACGATGGATTTCGAGCCGCGCTTGCGGGCCTCTGCCGGGTCTTCCATCTGCTCGCACACCGCCACCCGGTGGCCGGCGCGGATCAGGCGATGCAGATAGGCCTCCGCCGCATGCACCGGCACGCCAGCCATCGGGATGTCCTCGCCCTTGTGACTGCCACGCTTGGTGAGCGTGATCCCGAGCGTGGCGGCGGCGACCACCGCGTCGTCGAAGAACAGCTCGTAGAAATCCCCCATCCGGAAGAACACGATGGCGTCCGGATGCGCTTCCTTGGCCGCCAGGAATTGCGCCATGAACGGCGTGACGTGGTCGGGTTTCAGGACCGGCGGCGGCGAGGAGGCGGAATCAGCCATGGGCGCATGCTAGCGCCCCAAGCGCGCGAGCGCACAAATCCGCGCAGACGGGGCCGTCCAGATTGACCCCTCCTGCCTCGCCGCTACGGTGCCGCCCCGCCATTCACAGCCTCCAGGCCCGACCATGTCCGACGAAAAGCGCACGTTCACCGACGAGGAGGCGCTCGCCTTTCACAGCTCGTATCCGCCGGGAAAGATCTCCATCACACCTACCAAGCCGATGGCGACCCAGCGCGATCTGTCGCTGGCGTACTCGCCCGGCGTTGCGGTGCCCGTGAAGGCGATCGCCGCCGATCCAGATGCGGCCTACGACTATACCGCCAAGGGCAACCTCGTGGCGGTGATTTCCAACGGCACCGCGATCCTCGGGCTCGGCAATCTTGGCGCGCTCGCGTCCAAGCCGGTGATGGAAGGCAAGAGCGTCCTGTTCAAACGCTTCGCTGACGTCGACTCCATCGACATCGAGGTGTTCACCGAGGATCCGGAAGAAATCATCGCCACAGTGCGCCACATCGGGCGCACGTTCGGCGGCATCAATCTGGAAGACATCAAGGCGCCAGAGTGTTTCATCATCGAGAGCCGCCTGCGCGACGAGCTCGACATCCCGGTCTTCCATGACGACCAGCACGGCACCGCGATCATCGCCACCGCCGGCCTGCTCAATGCGTGCGAGATCACCGGACGACGGATGGAAGACATCAAGGTCGTGTTCAACGGCGCGGGCGCCGCTGGCATCTCGTGCGCGAGCCTGATCAAGATGCTCGGCGTCAAGCACGAGAACGTCATCATGTGCGACAGCAAGGGCGTGGTCTACGTCGGGCGCACGGAGGGCATGGACCAGTTCAAGAGCGTCCACGCCATCGATACGCCGCTGCGCACGCTGGCCGAAGCGCTGAAAGGCGCCGACTGCTTCATGGGGCTTTCCGTCGCCAATTCGGTCACCAAGGACATGGTGAAATCCATGGCCAAGAAGCCGATCATTTTCGCGATGGCCAATCCCGATCCGGAAATCCTGCCTGAAGACGTGCTGTCCGTGCGCAAGGACGCAATCATCGCCACCGGCCGCAGCGACTATCCCAACCAGGTCAACAACGTCCTCGGCTTTCCCTACATCTTCCGCGGCGCGCTCGACGTGCGTGCGCGCACGATCAACGAAGAGATGAAGGTCGCGGCGGCGCGTGCGCTCGCCGCGCTCGCCAAGGAAGACGTGCCCGACGAGGTCTCGGCCGCGTATCAGGGCCGGCGCCTCCAGTTCGGCCCCGACTACATCATCCCTTCCCCGTTCGATCCGCGCCTGATCTCCATCGTGCCCGCCTACGTTGCGCAGGCCGCGATGGACACCGGCGTGGCGCGCAAGCCCATCGCCGACATGGACGCCTACCGCGCCTCGCTGGCGCAGCGTCTCGATCCCTCCGCCGCGCTGATGCAACGCGTGCAGAACGCGGTGAAGGGTCAGCCCAAACGCATCGTGTTTGCCGAAGGCGAGGAACTCAGCGTCATCCGCGCCGCCTACGCGTTCCAGGAATCCGGCATGGGCGAGGCGATCCTGATCGGTCGCGACGAACTCGTGCATCGCAACATGGCGCTGGTCGGCGTGCCTGAAGATGCGGACATCCAGATCGTCAACGCGCGCCTGTCGGACCAGAGCCCCGCGTACACGCAAATGCTGTACGACCGCGCGCAGCGCTTCGGCATGCTGCACCGGGACGCGCAGCGGCTCGTCAATCAGGATCGCAACGTGTTTGGCGCCTGCATGGTGGCAGCCGGGCACGCCGATGGCATGGTCACCGGCGTCACCCGCAACTTCGCTTCCGTGCTGGATGATGTGCGCCGGGTGGTCGATCCGCAGCGCGGTGCGAAGTTGATGGGCATGTCGATCGTGCTGTCGAAAGGCCGCACGATCTTCATCGCCGACACCAACGTCACGGAATTTCCGACGCCCGACGAGCTGGCGCAGTTCGCGATCCAGACGGCGCGCGTCGCGCGCGGCTTCGGCGTGACGCCGCGCGTGGCGTTCATGTCCCACTCCACGTTCGGCAACCCGCGCCTTGATCGCGCCGAGAAGGTACGTGACGCGGTGTCGATCCTGGACCGTCGCGAGGACATCGACTTTGAGTACGACGGGGAAATGAGTCCAGAAGTCGCGCTGATGCCGGAGTCGCACCGGCTCTATCCGTTCAACCGCCTCACCGACGTGGCCAACATCCTGATCATGCCGGCGATGCACTCGGCGTCGATTTCCACCAAGCTGCTGGCGTCGCTCGGCGGCGCCACCGTGATCGGGCCGCTGCTCGTGGGTCTCGATCAACCCATACAGATCGCGCCGCTCGGCGCCCCAGTGTCCGACATCGTAACCTACGCCACGCTTGCCGCGTTCGACGTCACGCCTAGGCCGGTGCGATAGTCAGAGAGAGGATCGGACGCACCCAGGTCGCCGCGCCCATCGGGTAGGCCCAGCCAACCCCCACCGCGCCCATGCCGCGATAGAACCCGAGCGCGGGCGGATGCGAGACGATCTTCACCGCGCTGACGCCGCGTGATGCCGCCAGCGCACGCATGTGATCGAACAGGATGCGACCCACGCCCCTGCCCTGCGCGGCATCGGTGACGAACAGAAGATCCAGTTCCGGCGTCTCGCCCAGCACCAGGCTGTAGAAACCAAGCACGTCGCTCTCGTCCTCGGCGACGTGCATTTCGTCGCGGACGATCTGCTCCGGCGCGATCACGTAGTCTTCGATCATCACGCGGTAGGCGCCCCCGTACGCCGACGACGACTGCACGATGGCATTGAGCATCGGCGCGTCGTTCGCCGTCGCGCGGCGCACCCCGATCATGCCTACACCGGCATTGTCGGGGAACGCCGTTGACGCCACCATTCGACCAAGCACAGCGCAACGGCGATGAGGCCGATCCAGGTGGCAAAAATGAACACGTCATGGAACGCCGTCGCCTTCGCCTCAGGGCCGGCGGCGCCGCGTGTATCGATATAGTCACCGATACGCGGACGGAAGATCACGCCGATCAGCAGCGTCAGTGATGACAGCAGCGCGTACTGCACAGCGGCGAACTGCTTGTTCACCACAGACGAAAGCCAGGCCACGTACACCGCGCCCGCAAAGCCGCCCGCGACGTTCTCCACGAAGATAGCGGCGGTCAGGCGCGCCAGCGCGGGCCCGGGCGTGACGCCGTCGAGCACCGTGGCCCCCGTGCCCTTCACGAAATTGAGCACACTCGAGGTCAACCCCTCGAAGACCGCGCCGATGCCCGTTGCGCCGAGAAATCCGTCCATCCCGTGTGCGCCGACCGCGAGATCAGCGTAGAGCAGATTGGTAACCGCTGCGATGACCGCGCCAAGAAAGAGCGACGACATGCGGCCCAGTCGCAGCAGCGCAAGACCGCCCAGTGAAATGCCGATGATCGTCGCGATCACGCCCACCATCTTCGACGCCAGCGCCACGTCAGCGTTCGAGTGCCCGAGCGTGTTGAGATAGAACGGGTTGGCGAACGCGCCCCAGATGGAATCGGCGATGCGATACGTCATCACCAGCGCCAGCACCGGCACCGCCCACACCCAGAACCGGCGCGCCACGTCCACCAGCGGGCCGAGCACGCGGATGTAGAGCGTGTCGGTCACGCGGTAGAGCCCGTGCGCCGCCACATCGACGGCGGTCGCTTCCTCAACGCCCGACTCGCGCGCCTTGTGTGCAAGGTAGAACGCAATCAGCAGTGGCACGCCGGTTGTCGCAAACAGGATCAACGGCACCTGGCTATTCTGGAAATCGCTCACGCTCGGCGGCGGTTGCGTGGTCAGGGACGCGACCATGAACCCGATGATGGCACTCGCCGCCCAGCCCCAGCCGAGCAGCACCGGCGCCACAAACATGGCGCGCCGACGCGCGGCGGCGTCGTTGTACGCAGGGCCCGGCGCCGTTGCTTCGCGCGGCCGCAACAACGGTTCCGGCGCAAGCAGCGTCGCTACGATGGTCAGCGCCATGAACACCGCCATGACGGTGAATGTCGCCGGCCAGCCGGCGGCCTTGTCCGCCACGGTGCGCCAGACATCGGCGAGCAGCAGCGCCACCGCGCCGCCGACAAACGCAGCAATGCGATAGCCGAGCTGATAGCGCGTGGAGAGCCGATCCAGCGGCGCGCGATCGGACGCGATCTCGATCCGCCAGGCGTCGATGACGATGTCCTGCGTCGCCGAGAAGAACGCCGCGATGGCGGCGATCCCTGCGAACGTCCCGATGTTGGTGCGCGGGTCGATGCCGGCGAGCGCGAACAGACACGCCGTGATCGCCCCCTGGGTCAGCAGCAGCCAGAGTCGGCGGCGACCGACCGTCTTCAGCATCGGCGGGCCGCCCCAGTCCAGGATCGGCGCCCACAGGAACTTGAACGCGTAAGCGAGCGCGATCCACGAGATGATGCCGATGGTGGTGAGCTGCACCTCCGCGTTGGACAGCCAGGCCGAGAGCGACCCCACCACCAGCGCGTTCGGCAGGCCGGCGGCGAAGCCCAGCGCCGTCATCACCCAGATTGCGCGCTGATCGGCGCGCGGCGCCGGGGCAGCGATGGCGGCTTCGGTCATCTAGACATCCTCGCGGCGCGAAAATTCAGGCCGGTACGATGGCGGCGCCCGCCCCCGGCGTAAAGCGTCCGGCCACAGCGGCCAGCCGCTGGGGGTCGATCGGCTTGGTGATGAAGTCGTCCATGCCTGCCGCCCGTGCGGCGGCGCGCTCGGCGTCCCCGTCGTCGGCGGTAAGGGCGATCAGAACCGTTTTTCCCACCGCCCCCGGCAGCCCGCGAATGCGTTTGGCGGCCGCGACGCCGTCAAGGCGTGGCATGCGCAGGTCGAGAAAAACAATGTCGTAGCCGCCCCGCGCCGCAGCCGCCACCGCCTCCTCGCCGTCGCTCACCACATCCACGCGGCAGCCCGCGCGCTGCAACAGCGTGCGCGCCAGCAGTGCGTTGATCGGGTTGTCCTCCGCCAGAAGCACCGACAGGCCGAGGTTCACCGTCGGCACGGCGCGTTCGTCCTCCACCGCCCGCGCGGTGTCACGCGGCGCCGTTCCGCGTGCGGCGGCGAGCAGACGCGCCGACAGCGAGCTGCGGCGCAGCGGCTTGAGCAAATGGTGCGCGACACCCGCCGCGCGATAATTGCCAACGGCATGACGCTCTTCCTGCGGCGCCATCAGCACCAGCGGCTTGCCGAGCGCGAGAAACGCCCGCGCATCGCCGCGCGCCACATCATGATCGAGCAGCAGCACGTCGGCGCCGCCCGCCTCGTCGATGGCGTGGATGCGCCGTGCCGCACCGCCAAGGCCAATGATCGCATCGACCACCGCGTGCGCGAGCACGTCGTTGCTGGCCATCACCGCCGTCGTGACGCCCTCGAGACGTTGTACCGTTTCGCCAGTGTAGAGCGCCGCCGCGAACGGCAGCTCCACCCAGAACGATGCGCCCTCCCCCGGGCGCGAACGCACGCCGGCGCTGCCGCCCATCGCGCTTGCCAGCTTGCTGACGATCGCCAGGCCAAGCCCGGCGCCGCCGTACAGGCGCGCGTGCGAGGCGTCGGCCTGGCCAAATGCATCGAAGATCTGCGCCTGTCTGTCGGCGGCGATGCCGGGGCCGGTGTCGCGCACCACGAACCGCGTGCGCGCGCCGGCCGGCGCGATGTCGATCGTGACGCCGCCGGTTTCGGTGAACTTCACTGCGTTGCCAGCTAGGTTGAACAGGATCTGGCGCAACCGGCCCTCATCGCCGATCAGGCGCGCCGGCAGGCGCGAATCGACGACGACCGCGATCTCCAGTCCCTTCTCCCGCGCACGCGGGCTGAGCAGCTCGACGATGGATTGCGCGACCGCCTCGGGATCGAACGGGGCCTCCTCCAGCATCACGCGGCCGGACTCCAGCCGAGAGAAGTCGAGAATTTCGGTAACGAGATCGAGCAGATGCTCGCCCGACGTGCGGATCGCGCCGAGGTATTCGCGCGCAGTGGCGTCGAGCGGTGCGCGCTCGAGCAGGCCGGCCATGCCGAGAATGCCGTTCAGCGGCGTGCGCAACTCATGCGTCAGCGTGGCGAACAACAGCGTCTTGGCGCGCGCGGTCTCCGCCGCTGCCGCCGCGCGTTCGGCAACGTCGCGGGCGGCGGCGATGCGCGACCCGTTGGGCAAACGGCGTTCGCGCCACTCGAACAGGCGCCCGTCCGGCGCCGGCGCCTCGAAACTACGGACATCGCCCACGAAGGGCGGCGGCACGATGCGTCCCCAGGGCGCACGGCGCGGCCCGAGCTCCTGGCGGAAGACCGCGCGGAACGCGGCGTTGGCGCGCAGCAAGGCCCCGTCGGCGCCGATGAGCGCCATGGGATCGGGCGCGGCGTCGAACAACGCATCGGTGTGCGCGTCGTTCGCCGGCGGCGGTGGAAGTTCGGGGGTGACGGCGGGCTTGCGGGCCATGTGTGAACAAGGCCATTACGTCGGTTAACAATTGGTCGCTTCAGCTCGCGGAAGCCGGCGTCTGCGCCGCGCTGGCCCAGACCCGCCGGAAGCTCAACGCCTCGGCCACGTGCACGCGACGGACGCCGCCACCGCCTTCCAGGTCCGCGATCGTGCGAGCTACCCGCAGCGTGCGGTGGTAGGCGCGCGCCGACAGCGCCATCGCCTGCGCCGCCTTGGCGAGCAGTTGCCGGCCGCCGTCATCGGGCGCGGCGATGCGTTCGAGCGTTGCCTGATCGGCGGCGGCGTTGAGCGCGGCGCCCCGTTCGGCCTGCATCTCCCGCGCGACGGCGACACGCGCCGCCACCTCCGCAGTGCCTTCGTGACACGGCGGCAAAGCGAGATCGGCGGCCGTGACCGGCGGTACGTCGAGCTGCAGATCGATCCGGTCGAGCAGCGGACCCGACAGCCGGCCCTGATAGTCCTGCGCGCAGCGCGGCCAGCGCCGACACATCCCTGCCCCACCACCGCACCGGCATGAGCGCGTTGCCTTTTTTCCATTGGCGAAACACAGGATATTCCGAGTATTTCCAACAGCTCCCGAACCGTCTGAGCCTATCACTCTGGCTGGGCATCTGATGCGTTGCCGGCTGAAACATGGGCTCACGCAGGTCGAGGCAGCGCGGCGGATCGGCGTGAGCGAATGGACGTTCATCGGCTGGGAGTTAGGTAGGAAGGAGCCAGTGGACCGTCTCTGGCCGAAAGTCGTCGCCTTTCTCGGCTACGATCCGACCCCTCCAGCGGAGACTCCGGGAGAGCAATTCCGGGCGGCAAGGCGGGCGCGCGGACTGTCGATGCTTGCCCTGGCCAAGGCGGTCGGGTGCGACTGGGAGACGGTGGCCAAGTGGGAGCGAGGCGCGGGCCAGCCCTCAAATGATCAGGCAGCCCGTTTGTCAGCGGTTCTGACACTTCCCCTTGAGTGCTAAGCGAGACCTGCTCGACCCAGCGCGTTCAGGGATCTGTGGCTGAGAGAGAGGTCCCCGGCGGCCTGATCGCCAGTGAGCGCCGCCGACCGACTTTGTGAGCGTCAAGTGGCTGTGTCGCGGCCGTAGGTGGTGGCGCCGTTGCCCTGTATCAGCGATGTGCGCCGGCCCAGATCGCGCCGTTCTCCCGGATAGCCGTCACTTGGCCGGATCAACGGCGTAAGTCATCGCCCCGAACGGCGCAGCTGTAGGAGACCCCGTAGCCTTTCAGCCCGCCGGCGTGGTCAGTTTTTTCCGAGGATGTCCTTCAGCATCGCCACGTCGAGCATGGCTCGGCCAGCAGCTTCTTCAGCCGCCGGTTCTCGTCCTCAAGACCCTTCAGCTTGCGGGCGTCGGAGACCTCCATCCCGCCGAACCGGGACTTCCACTTGTAGAACGTGGCCGAGTTCAGCCCGTGCTTGCGGCACCTCGGCCGTGGTTAACCTGCGCTCCTGCTCGCCCAGGATGGCGATGATCTGTGCCTCGGTGAAACGGCTTTTGCGCATCTGAGAGCCTTCCTTCCATGAAGGACTCTCCTTTCAAACGAGGGACCAAACGGGGGGCGCCTCAGACGCTGCAGCGGATACCAGCGCGGTTGTCGCTTCCTCGCGGCCGTCTTGCTCGCGTCAATCCGCCAGCGGACCAGGGCTCATGAGTCCACTGTCTAGTGCGACGCAAAGGCAGCCTGTCAGATCCTCACTGATACTCTATCGCGAACTGGGCCTGCCCATGCGTGATCCAGCAGATCGCATTTGCTCTTGAAAGCACACCACCTGCGGCGGCGTTGTTGGTGAGGACAGCGCGAACCACGAACCCCCAACGCTTGCTCACAGTATAGGATGAAACGGATATGCTTGTTTGAGGCGTATCCTTGATCACTGACTGAAGTATTTCAAGACAGGTTTTGAACTCTTGCTGCTCACCGGAAGCGCTACGTTCGTCTGCCGCTGCAACCCATGCCGGGATTTCTGATTGGGTCACGTTGGATAAGCCTCCACTCGTGCAAGAGCACATAAACATAAGGGAGATCGCAATTATCAGTATCCTCATATCTAATGCCCCGGTATTCCGGGACCAGTATTGGGTCTTGTGCCCGGTAAGAAGTATTGGTCTCTCAACCCCTTTCGCATCACAATTGTACCACTCCCTCCACTATTTGGGGCGAAGCTGAATATCGCTCCTTTGATCGTCGGATCCGTTTGAACGAGTCTGCTCGCGGCATTGCACTGTGCCAGTGCCAAGCTGCAGTTCCCGAGACGTCGAGTAAGGTCCGGACTGCTGTGTGCATACGGTACGTCGTAGTAAGAGTCATCGACACAAACTGTGTACGCAGTCATACAAGCCGACATCTGGGGATTCAGTTGAATCGGGGAAAATCCACTCTGACCTTCCTGAACCTGCGTGACACTTGGTCGATCACGGTTTTCGAACCCGCCACGAGCTTCATTTTGAATAGGATTGCCGAACGGCCCGTATGGCGTAGCGAACGAACCGCCCGTCACGAATAGGCTCCAACCGCCATTGCGCACGCTGGGCCTGGGATCACCCCCACCCTCAGGTCCGGGCGATGGTCCCGGTGCCGGTGCCGGTGCCGGGGCAGGAGCGGGCGTTGGCGTTGGCGCGGGAGGCGGAGATGGCGAACCAGGTGGATACATAAAGCCGACCGGTTGCAAACCAAACGGATCGGTCCAATTCAACGGATCGTTCTCCACATATCCATATAGGTTTATCCCGCCCGCGTATCCGATCGGATCCGTCTGCAAAAATCGCCCAATTCCCGGCGCGTAAGTGCGCACCTTGTAGTTGTAGAGCGCGACTTCCGG